>JBGTCB010000470.1:0-4899 GCA_041748995.1 Saprospiraceae bacterium
AGGGCCAGGTCTGCCATTATCGGAGAAGCAAAAAACCGGTCAGGCCATACTCTGGCCCGTAAGTACCCTGGTCTAAATTCGACCTCCAGATGCTCAATACGTATGGGTAGTTTATTGAGATTATCATTGAAAGTTCCAATCTGTGGTTTAAGCATGGCATTTACGAATGAATCCGTCATCTCTAACTTGCTCCGGTTCATAGCGGGATCCAGGTTTACAGTTACCAATTTTTCCTGGTCCTCTCCCAAGGTCAGGTTAGCGTCCAGGCTTATACTTGCTTTCAATATCAGGCTTGGCTCTTCGATTGCTATCGAATGGATTACTATAAAACTACGATGGAGAGAAATGTCCAACCCATACAATTCAAGAGAATGTGGAAGGTTTTTAAGTAATTTTTCCAGGGATGAAAGTTTAAGCTGTTCCTGCAGGTGGCGGGCAATCATTTCCTCTGCAAAATCAAATCTGTTCAACAAAACAGATGAAATTTTTTTAATGAGGTTCTGATGTTTACCTGTCTCATCACGGAAGGGGCCATCCAGCCATTGAAAATTTTCGATTTTATACTCGATTTTGATCTCTGAGTCCGACCAAATTTTAAGGCGGCTATCCAGCTGGAGAGTTCCGGATATGTCAGGCAAAAAACGAGATGAACCCCCTATTTTGACAGACACCACCTTTTTGACTAAACAGGTTTCTGATATAATGACAATCTCTTGAAAATCAACTTGATATATTTGAAGTAATACTTCACCCAGTACAGGTAGATCGAGATTGAAAGTCTGATTTTTAAATGTGCTCAACCCTGAAGTGAGCAATTCTCTTAGATCGTCTCCTTTTAGATATATTTGGAAAGGCAAGTCTGAAATCTGGATCAAATGATTTTTTTGGGAATATATAATAATCCGCTAAATGATGTCGTTAATAATCCATATTTCCTGTTTCTAAGGGAATTATGTTCACGGGATTACAATTTTGGAAGTGAGTCGAAACTCTTAATTTTCGACTCACTTTTTTTTATCTTCCCATCTCAATCATCAGTATCTCCCTATGAGAAAGCTCTTCTATCTCTTTACCTGGAGTGTTGGTTATTTTCTATATCCCAACCTTTTGGGTGCTCAGATACTGGACACCGCCCTTATCAGCGCCATGGAATATCGCTCTATTGGTCCCTACCGTGGGGGTCGCTCTGCAGCAGTGACCGGTGTTCAAGGACAGCCCGATCTGTATTACTTCGGATCTACCGGAGGCGGAGTTTGGAGAACGAAAGATGGTGGACAGACCTGGGATAATATTTCTGATGGATATTTTGGAGGCTCAATCGGTGCAGTTTCGGTTTCTGCTTCAGATCCTAATGTCATGTATGTTGGGGGTGGTGAAAAGACGGTAAGGGGTAATGTATCTTCAGGTTTCGGAATTTACAAAACCGAAGATGCCGGTCATAGTTGGAACCATGTCGGACTGGACAATTCCCGCCATATTAGCCGAATAAGAATTCATCCTCAGAATCCCGATATTGTCTTTGTTGCTGTTATGGGAAATCTTTACAGAAGTAACGATGAAAGGGGTATTTTTAAGAGCATCGATGGTGGCAAAACCTGGCAAAGAAAACTGTTTGTTAATAAAGACGTTGGTGCAGTAGACCTCTGCTTTGATCCAAACAATTCACGAATTTTATATGCCTCTACCTGGAGAATACGACGCACACCCTATAGTCTTTCTAGTGGTGGTAGTGGTTCGGGGTTATGGAAAAGTACCGATAGCGGTGAGACCTGGACTGATCTGACCGGCAATAAAGGACTACCTGTCGATACGATCGGGATAATAGGTATTGCAGTCTCCCCTGTAAACTCTAACCGTGTATGGGCCATTATCGAGTCAAAAACGGGAGGTGTTTTCCGCTCAGATGATGCTGGTATAACATGGTCCAAGCTTAATGATGATCGATCATTGCGGCAAAGAGCATGGTATTATTCCCGCATATATGCCGACACCAAGGACGAAAACACCGTTTATGTCCTTAATGTATCATACCATAAATCTACCGATGGAGGTAAAACTTTCCAGGCGAATAATGCTCCTCATGTGGACCATCATGATCTCTGGATTGATCCGGAAGACAACCAACGAATGATCATTGGTGATGACGGAGGTGCCCAGGTTTCATACGACGCGGGAAATAACTGGAGTACTTACCTGAATCAACCAACCGCCCAATTTTACCGGTTGGCGGTTGATAATGCTTTCCCATATCGGATTTATGCAGCACAGCAGGACAACTCGACTATCCGTATTAGTCATCGAACCCCTGGAAATTCGATAGATGTCAATGACTGGGAAGAAAGTGCCGGCTGCGAATGTGGTCACATGGCGGTTGATCCACTCAACAACGATATTGTCTTTGGTGGGTGTTACGACGGTGTGATCGAGCGTTTGAATCACAAGATCGGGCAAGGTCGGGAAGTAGGTGTCTGGCCTGACAACCCAATGGGGCATGGTGCTGAAGCAATGAAGTACCGCTTTCAATGGAATTTTCCCATATTTTTCTCACCCCATGATCCCAAAAAACTCTACACAGCATCCAATCACCTCCATGTCACCTTTGATGAAGGTCAAAATTGGAGTACAATCAGTCCGGATCTTACTCGTAATGACAGCTCCAAACTGGGTTCCTCCGGTGGCCCTATTACACAGGACAATACCAGTGTCGAGTATTACTGCACTATTTTTGCGGCAGCTGAATCAACCCGGGTGAAAGATCTGCTTTGGGTGGGATCGGACGATGGTCTGGTACACATTAGTCAAAATGGAGGTCAGACCTGGAAGAATGTTAGTCCCGACGGAATGCCTGAGTGGATGATGATCAATAGCATCGAACCTGATCCGCATCAGGATGGAGGTTGTTATATTGCAGCGACCATGTATAAATCCGGCGACTTCAGTCCCTATATCTATAAGACATCGGATTATGGTGAAAACTGGACAAAAATAACAGATGGTATCGAAAAGGAGCATTTTACCCGGGTAGTGCGAAGTGATCCTCATCGACGGGGTCTACTGTATGCCGGTACAGAGTCCGGTATGTATATTTCTTTTGATGATGGAAGCAACTGGGCTCCATTCCAATTAAATCTTCCGGTGGTACCTATTACCGATCTCCTCATTAAGGATGAAAACCTGGTTGTTGCCACTCAGGGAAGAAGTATCTGGTTGATCGATGATCTGACACCACTCCACCAGTTGGATCAGATGAAAAATCAGGAGAATTTCTTGTTCAAGCCCAAACCCGCTTACCGTGTTCGAGGGAGTCAAAGACAGAATTTGAAGACCGCAGGCACGAATCATCCGGCTGGAGTCATGACATATTTTTTTCTGGAGGAATCTAATGACTCGATCGAAGCTATATTAACCTTTTCCGATGACCAGGGCAACAAAATCCGTACTTTCTCCACAAATGAGAAAGAAGAGGACAAACTTGAGGTGAAAGCCGGTTCCAATTTGTTTGTTTGGAATCTTCAGTATCCATCCGCTGAAAAGTTTGATGGCATGATACTGTGGGCCGGTTCTCTTTCAGGTCCTGTCGCCCTGCCGGGCCTCTACCATGTCACCCTGAAGATTGGTGACAAGGAACAAACTCAATCATTTGAAATCAGACAGGATCCACGTTCAGAGGGTAGTGAGGAAGATCTGCTTGAGCAGTTTAATTTCATACAGAGTGTGAACAGCAAAATATCTGAAGCACACCAGGTAATTAAACAAATCCGGGAAGTAAGGAAACAACTCGAGGATATTACACCTGCTCTTAAGTCCGTTCCCGGATCAGACCATATTCAACAGATGGCTGATGATATCCAAAAAAGAATGACAAAGATCGAAGAAGCTTTATACCAGACTAAAAATCAGAGCAACCAGGATCCTTTAAATTTTCCGATTCGACTTACGAATAAGCTAGCTTATTTGAACACCATTTCAAGGTCAGGAGATTACAAACCCTCTTCACAAGTCCTGGATGTCAAAAGTGAATTGACTAAGGAAATTGATCATGAACTTGGGTCGTTGAAGGGAATCTTTGACCGGGACCTTCCTGCATTCAATGAGGCATACCGGGCGCTCGAGATGGATGCGTTACGGCCTAACCCCCAAAAAGCAGATGGACTCAAGTAAAATACTTATAGGAATTATCAATGTATCAGACCGGGCAAGTCTCGGTATTTATGAAGATCTGCCTGGCAAGGCGATTCTAAGTACTTTGCGGGAATATCTTATCAACGACTTTACCCCGGTATATCAGGTGATCCCCGATGAGCAGGAACTAATTGAAAAAACCCTCATTGATATGTGTGATCAGGGATGCTGTCTCATCGTTACATCCGGTGGTACCGGACCATCACCCCGAGATGTTACGACCGAGGCTACAGAAGCTGTGTGTGAGAAACTTCTACCCGGCTTTGGTGAGAGGATGCGGATGGAAAGTCTCAAATATGTGCCAACAGCAATTTTGTCGAGACAAACTGCAGGAATACGGGGTAAATCGCTGATCATTAATTTACCCGGAAAACCTAAGTCGATCAGGGAATGTCTTGATGCCGTATTTCCTGCTGTACCCTATTGTATTGATCTTATTGGTGGTCCCTACCTCGATAACAATCCGGAAGTGATTAGTATATTCAGACCAAAGTCATCTTAATAGACTCATAGTCAATCTATTGATTTGATTATCTTAAAGCTATCCAGGAAGTGATCAACCTCCTCACTAAGTCCAAAAGCAGCATCGACTGCTACCTGAATGGAATAGAAAGTATCTCCGGCCAGATAAACTTTTGTTTTCAATACGGACCTGCCACCGTTATAGTGGATTCTCCAAAACCGTCCCTGGAATCGACTTTGATATTTGATCTGGTC
>JBGTCB010000471.1:0-8433 GCA_041748995.1 Saprospiraceae bacterium
CCTGTTCTTTGACAAATCTGTAAGCCTCCGAATGGTTGTATGCATTGCGTCGGTCGTGGGTAGCATCGGGATGCATTCCAGTAAAACTGCAATTCCAGAAACGGCCACCCGATGCCAGTGTTTCCCAGAGCCAGATTTTCAAATCGACCGGTGGATCCATCACATAACGGTGTGCGGTGCCATTGCCTCCATATAAGATGATTGCTTCCTTTTGAGGAGCCAGCGACTTCAGAAATTTAATGAGAGTCCCCGGATAACTGAGGTCTTCATAGTGGATGTGTTCGCTATTTTCGGTTAGAAAAGCAACGCTGACCAGAAAATCAAAATGATCCCGTGCATTGTAGAGGTCAATACCGGAATGAATCCGGCCTCCTGCTTCAAACATGCTGAATATTTCGGCGGTGTAAACTTTGTCATTGCCAACGGATTTTACCGTATTTTTCATGCGTTCCATATGCTGGTCTGCGATCTTTTCCTTCCAGCGCATGTACTGATCCAATTCTTCGACCGGACTATTATTAGAAGGAATGGTCGCACCGGTATCTTTCAGATAAGTCGACTGACAAGTATTGCAGTGACAGATACCCCCGACACCGATACTGTTGTGCCAAATGCCATCCAGAGCATAGTTTTCCAGGAGATACCGGATAAACTTTTCGGCATGTTCATTCCGGTGGGTACCCAGATAGCAGGAGGCATACAGGCGTGGACGGGTATAGTCCAGCTGTACCGGTTTACCATCCTGATGGTAACTAAACCATTCGGGGAATTGACCATAGACCTGCTCCTCAACTCCCCGGAAATCAACTCTGCCAATAACCCGGATTCCAGCCTGTTGACAAGCCACGGTAATTTCCCGGAGTATATCCCGATTCTGCATGAATCGGTTGATGTTTGCCCCTGGTAATGGATTTTGGAAGAAATCGACAATCCCTCCGGCATTAACCACCAGGGTGTTGCAATGGGTCTTATTCAGATAATTCACCACCGCTTCTGCATCATAATCTACGGCATCTGTTTCGCGCAAAACGGTCTGCAGGATGCGAAGCGGTTGCCGATACCAGGGTGCATCGGAAGCAGGATTAACAAAGCCGCCCAGGTGGTCATAACCGGTCATCCCGGAGACCAATACATTTCCGGCCAGGATAGAACTACCCTGTAAAAAATGCCGTCGACTTAATTTGGGAAATTTGAATGAATTGGAGGTCATAACCAGGATTTTAAATCTTATTAAAGATAAACCACTGGCATTCGATTTTTTAAAAAATAGTGGAACCACTAGCGTCCCAAATAATGATGACTTACAAAAAAATTGGTTCTCAAAATCAGTTAGTTAACTATTTTGAATCGCCTGATAGTAAGCGAGATCTCTTTTTTATTTGATACTCACTGACCTTGAGTCTATGGTTCGGGTTCAAATGCTTCAACGACCGGACTTTGCTTCTATCTTTTTGCTACTTTTTGGCAGCAAAAAGTAGCAAAAACTGTCCCGCAGTACTGCGGGATGACCCACATCCAGGGGCTATGCTGGATTTTATAAGGCTACCATTCAGCTCACTGTCAATAGCATAGACCTAACTAACTCACTTCTATCACTGAATTTATCCATTTTAATCGCTGGATAAAATCCGACGCTCCGCCCCTGGTGTGGGTCCCCACCGTCGAATACTAAGCCGGAATCACCTCTCGACAAACTTCGGTCATAGATACCAGTCCATATTTTATGGATGACTGTAAACAACCAACGTAGGAGTATAGAAACCATAGTCGACCAGGAAACGGTCTGGCTGCATGACGGTCTAGCATCATCACAGCCCTGTTAGCATCCGTGCCTCTTTAGTTCGCTCATATAAATCTCATTTAGCACCAGCGCTTTCAGAATGTAGTTCTTTGAGACATCAATTTGGTTTTCGGCAAAATATGAAGCCATTTCCTTTGGATTGACATTCCCTGTCGCTTCCTTTCTGCTCAAATATTGAAACAACATTTCATCCTTCTTCTCAATCGACATTAAGACTTCGTACAATTTTCCTTTTTCTATTAACATTTGAAATCCTTCAGCCATTTGTTTCTCAACCAATTTTGGCACAATAGAAATGCCAGAAATTATTTCAAATGTAGTATCATTATCAATGACACTAATTAATAAGTCACCATTCGCGTAAACTGTGTCATAATTTACGGTTAAATATTTCTCGCTTAATTCACTTTCTTCAAAAAGGCTCAGAATAATACACTCACTCTCAGTTATTTCTAAATGTGAGTCTCCAAGCGATGTGTTCAAAAAGTAAGACCCATAAATGTCTGTCAAATCCCCAGGTCCATAAGTCAATTCCAGATGTTCTTCCATTTTATTTATCAGAGAATTAAGTAAGTTTAGATTCTCTGAGTCCAACTTGTTTTCTAGGTGATAAAAAGGGGTATCCTCACCTTGCAAGCCACATGCTGAAATCATTTTTAGCAGCAGAAAACAAAGAATATCTAACCTGTTCATTTTTGTTGGATGATAGCGTCCTGGCTACATGAGACAGCCAGCCGAAGGGTGGTTGGCATCGTGCAACCTTTTACTTCTTGTTTCTCAATCCATGCGACAGCCACATCACAAATGAATCTTAATTTCTCATCAGGAATAAGTCTCTTCACTCTCCGGACCTGTCTATAAGAAAGCCATTAACATCTAACCAGTGTATAAAGGCATCAAACCAACGATTGCTGGTTCGATTGGGATTTCCCAGACCAAAACCGTGACCGCCATTTTGGTAAAGATGAAACTCAACCGGTATGCCTGCTTTGTGCCAGGACTCGATCACACCAAACTGACCTCTGAAGAGAAAATCATCGGTGGCTATAACATTGAACATGGGCGGAGCATCCTCGGGCACCTCTACCGGACCCATACCACCATAGATCGGACCTATGAAGGCCAGGTCCATAGTCTGGGAGGTCAGTGTTGCGTGCATGGTGAGACCGGCACCGGCCGAAAAGCCAATCATGCCTATTCTTTTTGCGTCGACACCCCACTCCTGAGATCGTTTTACAATCATGGAGTAAGCTGCCTCCGCGTCCTCAAGCTGGTTGGACAGGTCTCGTTGAGGTGGACGTGGTGGTGGTGCTGCGTCTTTAGAAGCATCGGAAGTCCCGGCAGGTGGTGTGCGAGGACGATTCATCCAGGCCGTGAAGTCATCGAGCGACTCACTGGTCGGTTGGAGCCGGTACTTGAGCACAAAAGCAGCGATTCCCTGCTCTGCGAGTGCCTGTGCGACTTCCCAGCCCTCGTTACCCATCGAAAGCCACATAAAGCCTCCACCGGGCGCTACGATCACGGCCGCACCGTTCGCCTTTCCAGGTTCCGGCAGGAAGGGGGTAAGGGTCGCAGTGGTGATATTGCGAGCCATTGGGTCGCCCCACTGGCGAAACCAGGTCTCTGAGGCTGGTTGGTCATCAACACCACCTGTGCCGAGTGGAATAGCGTTCGGCTCTGCCGGTGTTTCGAGGGGGTAAATTGTTCCGTCTTGCGCTATTATTGAATTAACAAAGACGAGTAAGAACGCCAAGATGGTCGTCTTAGCTATGCCTTTAAGTTTATAAAACATGATGAGGTGATTGATAAGTCAATATTTAAATATAGGTATTATATACTATATACAATACTTGCTCATTGATGTTTTTCAGATAGATACCTGGCTTTCTCCTTCTTATTGTCAAAGTCATCTGGCAATTTGATTACTCCGCAGAGGCTCTCAACCAAAGGCGTGGTCTTTATTGGAAGTTTATCCCCACTTTTAGTAGTGAGTGAATCAAAATATGCTTCAATCATTTTTGATAAACTTTATTTAGGGCACCTCTATTTACCTCTGAATGAATAGATTTTCGAAGAAAATTGTTTTTACCATGAACGGGGTTAATAGAGGTGCCCTCTATGCAATCTGGCATATTTCTTTGCCTTCTCAATTACACGCTGATTCAAAGACACTGTCAATTTCTTATCCATATTCATCCTTTTACATACATAATATATGCCATTACTGCGTAATTGAAAAAGGTATTCGTCCAGGGTATTCTTGCAGAGAGATAACAGCTGCGGTAGCCGGTCGTGGCCTGTCGATAGGCAGACATGCCCCTGCTCCATGATGTTATAGTCAGTTTAAATTCACTTATGATTTTTCACTTTAAAGATTCCCTGAAATGCAAGTTCCCGGTTACCCATATTGTTCGGTTCAGGTAATTCAATGCTCAAAGTAACACTCCACTCGCCTTCATCTATTCTTTCACCTTCTACTTGACCTGCATTAATTCTGCTTTTCTTGTGATTAACCCAAGCACCAAACTGGCTATAGAAACACATAGCCTTTTCCAATTCACTGTCCTGAATTGTAAAATTACTGAGATTTCCAGCGACATGAAATACAACCTGTTCTCCCCATTCATCATCATATACCTGATCACATTGGAACCCCGAATGATTCAAAGTGAAAACAATACTGTTCCCTTCCACAATGTCAAAATACTCAATGTTTGTATCTGGAGTTATTCCAGCTAATATCATTTTATTGTTTTCAAATGTTCCAATTCTGGACTCTTCATAACAATCAAGTCCTTTCTTATTACAGCTTATCAGTACAATAAAAACGATATAGAAAAACTTGCTGGTCTTCATTCCATGCTTTTACATTAAACGATTTACAGGCATAGTTTGTTAATTAGTGTGGCAATTGATCAGTCGTTCAGCTTTAAGATGTATGCGTGTAGTACCTGAGTTTTGTTCCACGTTACTAACGAAATTTAACTAGCCAATTTACTGATCTCATAGGTAGACTTCATTTCCTAATCTTACTATGTAGATCAGCAAGATGTTTAACCGGATCAAAGTCTTTAACATATCCGCTATTCTCTCCAGCTTCAATTGCTTCTCGAAGCAACCTGAATTGCTGCTCCTGTTCGTCGACAAGTCTCAATCCTGCTCTAATCACTTCACTGGCAGAGGCATATCTTCCACTTTCAATACTGCTTTTTATTATCTTCTCAAAGTGTTCCCCTAATGTAATTGATGTATTCTTTGACTGTGCCATTTTCTTTCCAATTTTTAAGCAAAAAATACCAATATGGTATTATGATCAAGTTGCATCATCCCACATAACTTATCTCATCAAATCAATGAGAAACGGATGCGAGGCTGGCAACATCACCACCTGTTATCTCCCGGTATCAATTTTCGTTAGGTATTCTTTTGGGCTTAAAACTGGAATTACTGATTCCTTGAAATCCCTTAAATTCCTTGTCACTATTAAATCACATTGGGATTCTAGAGCCGTATAGTATTGAATTCCATCTTCAAAGTCCTTAAAATTGTTGTCATTTAATGCCAGGTCAATTATTTTATCATTTAGATCATAAGAGTTCACCAGAACTTTGAATTTTCCCAGGATCGATCTGCTGTCCTTCACTTTCATTCTTTCACTCAGGATATAGTGAACATTTACAATACTCAGTGCCGATATTACTAAGTCTACTTCCCTCTTATCAGCAAGAGAAAATAATTGCAGGCTTTCGATATGATACGGTTTACGCTTTGCTAATAAGTCCAATACCACGTTTGTGTCTACCAATACTTTGCTCATTGGTGTTTTTCAGATAGATACCTGGCTCTCTCCTCCTTATAGTCAAAGTCCTCTGGCAATTCGATAACTCCGCAGAGGCTCTCAACCAAAGGAGTGGTCTTTATTGAAAGTTCATCGCCACTTTTAGTAGTGAGTGAATCGAAATACGCTTCAATCATTTTTGATAAACTTGTTTGGTGTAATCTGGCATATTTCTTTGCCTTCTCAATTACACGCTGATTCAGACTCAATGTCAATTTCTTATCCATATTCATTCAATTACGTACAAATATATAACATTGTTACGTAATTCACAAGGTCATTCGTCTATTGTATAATTGCTGAGAGATAACGGCCTGGCATTTTAGGCAGACGATCAAAGGAGTCTGATCCGATATGGTGTATGTGTTGATTAGTCCAATTGATGGCCAATTACCGGTCAATTAAATCAATGTATACTTCGACCCTCTCCCTTTAGAAATCTACTCGATTGGTCACAGGCAATCCTTACTGTATACTTATTTTCATTTTTCTCCCTAGTCCACCCTCAATGATCCTAATAAGGGTCGAAAGCTCTATTCCTGTTCTATTATTTTCGAGTCTTGAAATGTGGTGTTTCGAGGTTCCGCTTCTTTCTGCCAGCTGTTCCTGAGTTAGCCCCATCTCATTTCTCACCTGTCTTATCATTAATCCGATCTCTATTTGCCGGGACTCATCTAATTCACTGAGTTCGTAAAGTACGATTGGATCAAGATCATAGTAGTAGATTACTTCTTCCCCAGCATCACTCTTTCCCTTTATCGGGATATTCTTCCAGGTTAAAGTCCCGTCAACTAATTCCACTTTTGCAAACTCCTCTTCAGACCTGTACAAGGGATATTCTAAATCTCCCTTCTCTATATGCCATTTGTCGAAGATTTTTGCAAAATCAATAATCCGTGATTCTCCATTGTTAAATAGACAGAATACTTTAAAGCCATCTATTTCGTGAATTTTGAGAATTCGCTTAACTGTCCTCATCTTTAATCTATTTATTGACTCGTTCCCATTCAGAAATTAAGATTAGTTTAATTGGTCGAATACATGCTGCCGGTTCACTCCGAAAATAGGGGTTAAGACGGACCGGAATATCCATGCGTTGAATTTCTACGCGGTACTTCTTCCTTGTTTTTGATTCTGACCTTCCAAATTATATTCCCGATTAAAAGCTCTGGGCGCCATATGGAAATACTCGGACAATTTCATAATGACAGATTTGCTAAAGCTTCTTCTATACCTTAGAATATCAGTGACCAATTGTCGTGAGATTCCCAGATCCTTAGCTAGTTTCGATCTCGGAATATTCTCTTCTTCAAGAAGATATTTTAGGAGTTCGACGGGATTCATAAATTCCTCATATGGAATCTCTCTGTTCTCATATTCATCAATCAGAATTTCAAGCAGTTCTATTTCGTCCAGATATTTATTATAGTCCTTGTTTACCAAGGCTTCATGTTTTTCACAGTATTCGTTATACTGCCTACCACTAGCTATCTTCTTATATTTCATCTCTTGCTTTTAAACATATCGACTTCGCACACTTTGATCTTATCATAATCAGAGTGTGTTCCAACAAATTTGACATATAGTATGGCTTGGTTTGAAGTAAAGTTATAACCACATACCATTCTATATCGGTTTCTACCTACGTTGAAGGCGATTCTTGATCTGCCACCCCTACATGTTACCAAGTCAGAATTACCAAATGAATCTAAAATATCCTGTGGTTTTTCCCAGTTTGCATAACCCAATCTGTCATGGAAGTGTTCAAATGCCCTCTTCATCTGCCTGTCCTGCTGAACATGTTCCAGAACATTCTTCCATTTGATGATTCTTACCTTCAAACTACAATATAGGTATTCTTTGAATTGTACGCAAATTGCGGACGAACTCCCAAATAATGCTAACGGTTTGTGTAGCTATATGCCGTCCTAATGGGCGGCATAGGCTGTCACGCATTGTGAGTGCCCAGCATGGGCATCCTTTCCGTATCAAGATATGCAATATTCTGAAGGTGTAAGTTCTCCCAACGATGCAAAGCAGACGGCGACATTGAGCCCACGAACTGGACAAAGAATTGATAAGTCAGCTTGCTCCGGATTATCCTCCCTGGCGCAGTGCACATTTAACCCTCCTACTATCTCAGGGGGTCAGCATGCTCCGGATTCTATCCATCATCCTGTAAAAACCTTTCCCAAAAGGTTAGCATCCTCTGGATCAAAAATCCGGGGGGGCAATATCTGCCGGATTGGCACTTTGTTTAGTCTAATTAGTCGATTTTCATGCTACCGGTTCACTCCGAAAATAGGGGGTCAATATGAACCGGAATAACCATGCATCGTGCTATGTTTCATAATATGTTTGTGGGTATGCCTGGACTCAATTTTGACAAGCTTTGGATTTGTGCGAAGGCTTGTGGAGCCTGGCGCTGTGTGTGTCTTTTGAGCTTTGGTACTTCAAAGGGGATTTATTCTTTTCTTAAATTTTCAACTGCCGTGATTGCATCTTTTAATTCTGTCTTTAAAGGATTCGATTCTGGGTCATAGTGGCTGAGTTTATTGTATACCAAAAAGCCCACTTCCGTTTCCGCCAAATATAAAGACATTCTTGCCACCTGTATTCAGGGTGTGTTTCCCATTATAGTTTTTATTTCAATCCTTTTGATTCTCATACTACATGTCAATTCGGTCAATTGCCGGCTAATTGATGGCCAATTCGGCCAATTACCGGTCAATTAAATCAATTTATACTTCGACCCTTTCCCTTTTGAAATCTACTCGATTGGTCACAGGTACTC
>JBGTCB010000472.1:0-1999 GCA_041748995.1 Saprospiraceae bacterium
GGAAGCCCGTTATTTTATTATTAGTAAATTTTATAGAATGAATAATTTTATTGCAAAACTCGACTATAGTGTCGATAGTGATGACCTTCGTAATATTTTCGCAGAATATGGTGAGGTAACCTCCTCTAATGTCATCACCGATCAGTACAGTGGTAAATCACGAGGTTTCGGCTTTGTCGAAATGACTGATCAGGAAGAAGCACGCACTGCTATCAAAAATCTCAACAACTCAGAATTGCAGGGAAGACCGATCGTAGTGAAGGAAGCAGAAGCAAGAGCACAGACTCAACGCTCTGGTTCCAGGTGGTAATCGAAAAAAGGAGTTTCCGGGATTTTTACTGTGTGGATGCTATAAATTCACCCAAAATCAAGACGATCCCGGCTAACTCCATTATCCGGTGTATGACCAGAAGATGAACATATCCAAATTTCTTTGACTACAGTTTGCACGAAAGTGCAGAAATATTCATGCAAACGATATGATCATCTCTGGTCGATGCCGGTTTTTTTTTTGGATCATCTCCCCCACTTCCGACTTCTGTCTTCCGACTTCCGTCTCCTTTCTCCTGACGATCTCCTTCGTCGATGTCAGGACCTTGCGTCTCCCGTCTCCTGAACAATAATCCAGTTTTTCGAGACAATAGTGCTAGAGTGTATCGACCGGTCTGCCGAGCTTCGTACCGAACCTTTCCGTATAACTCATGCAAGAGTTTCTCCACCAGATCGCTATGGTCACAGAATCGCACTATCAGGATGATTCCCTGAAAGCAACCAATCTACATCACAAGCTACGCATGTCCCGTTCAACGCTACATTATAAATTAAAAAAACATACCGGTCTTTCAACTGCAGGGTATCTGGTCAAATTCAGGATTAAAAAAGCGATTCCTATTCTGGTCGAAACCAGTGAGTCTATTAAAGTCATAGCCTTTCAGGTGGGTTTCAAAGATCCCAATTATTTCAGCCGGGTATTTAAACAGGAAACCGGTGTTGCCCCCCGGCAATACCGGATAAATCAACAAAATGAATAAGAATTACTTCAGGTATAAGTAGTGCTATACTATCATTATTCCATCTCCCTCACAGACACTATATCCTTCACCATCCCACAAGCCCACTGAGCGAAGTCGAAGCAAATCGGAGCCCTACTTCGCCTTATGATAAACAAAACTGGACTATTGTTCAAAACTGTCTCTCCCCTTTTGATCCCTCGCTAATTATCGTTAAATTTCTGTGATCTGTATATTGCCTATGAAATATCACAGAAGTTTAGCAATCGCGCTGCCCTCCGGCTCTCTCGTACCGGTCATCTGGTTTTTAGTGCTGATCAACGTTAATGCTCAGCATGCTGTCTCCCAACTTCGTTTCAGACCAGTCGACCTACCACAGGAAATACCCCATATCGATTATCTCTATGAAGATAGCCGGGGACTGCTCTGGATTGGCACCTATGGAGGTTTGTATTTGTATGATGGCTACAGGCTGGAGCATTTTGCCCATATGCCCGGAGATAAAAATAGCCTGGGGAGTAATAAGATCCGGTGTCTGCTGGACCTGGGAGATGGAAACCTCTGGGTTGGTACGCAGAATGGATTACACTTTCTAAATACCCGGACCATGACCTTTAAAGATTATCGTGCGGAGTCTGGCATCACCATGAGTATGAATGTCCTTAGAAAAGAGAACAACCATACTTTTTATGCATGCACCAATGGAGGTATCTACCGTATTCAAATGGATGCAAAGGATATCGATAAGCCCACATTTGAAAAAATTTCCGGTGATCATTGTTATCAGCTAACCATCAATGAGGATGGTGACCTCTGGATCTACGGTCATGAATTTTTGACTCTGAAACCCAGGGGACAACCATTCCGACATATGGATATTTCGTTATTAAATGGTGTACATGGTGATCGAATCACTATGATTTTCTTTGATAACCTGGGTAAACTTTGGATCAACACCGAAATGGGTGTTCATCAGTACGATATGAATA
>JBGTCB010000473.1:0-16066 GCA_041748995.1 Saprospiraceae bacterium
ATTTTCCTATACCGGATACAGCACGACTGAAATTGAAATCGGGGATCAGTCCGTGATAAACACGATCCTCTCAGCAGGTACAGAATTGGAACAAGTTGTTGTGACGGGATATGGAACTCAGAAATCACGTGAGATAACCGGATCGATTGCCCACGTCAATGCGGAAGATTTTAATCAGGGAAACGTCAATGATGCTACCCAGTTATTGCAGGGCAAAGTAGGAGGATTGGTCATCGCCAGGCCAGGTTCTAACCCGAATGGAGGATTTAGTATTCGTTTACGTGGTCTTTCAACGATTGGAGCCAGCACGGAGCCTCTCATTGTAATTGATGGTGTACTGGGAGGGGATCTGAATAGTATCGAACCTCAGGACATCGAATCGATTGACGTACTCAAGGATGGATCGGCGGCGGCTATTTATGGTACCCGGGGCGCTTCCGGAGTCATTCTGGTGACCACCAAGAAAGGTCGTCCCGGTGCCTCCAGTCTGCAATACACCGGCCAGATGACCATAGAAACACCAGACAGGGTAACCGATGTGCTTGATCCGGCTGAATACCGGGCCTTTGGAGGAGGAAATGACCTTGGCCACAGTACGGATTGGTTTGATGCAATTATGCAGACCGGTACCTCACATCTTCATAACTTATCCCTCAGTGGGGGTGCCGGCGGGACCACCTACCGGCTTTCCGGTAACTACCGGAATGTAGAGGGTATTGCCCGTACAACCGGTTTCGAGAGAGTGAATTTCCGGGGAAATATTACGCAAAAAGTTTTAAATGACCGGCTGACCGTAACAGCAAACATTGCGACCAGTACGGAGGATGCTAACCTGAGTTTCGAAGAGGCCTTTCGTTATGCCACGATTTACAATCCCACTTCATCAATAAGAGATGTGAACAATGAGGCTTTTGACAAATGGGATGGATATGCTCAACAGGTATTATTTGATTATTATAATCCGGTGGCTATCATTGAACAAAATACCAATCTGAAAAATACCAAAACCCTGGCTGCAAACATCCGGGGAGAATATGCTTTGACGAGCAACCTGTCCATTGCCACTTTCTATTCTCAGCAACGTTCAAATTTTACAGAGAAACAATATTTTGACAGAAACAGCTTTTGGGTCGGTGAAAATGCAAGAGGTCGGGTTTTCCGGGCAAATACGGAAGAGCAGGATCAACTCTTCCGTATTGAAGGGAACTATGGTACCAGTATTGGTTCAAGAACAGATCTGAAGTTGTTGGCCGCCTACGAATATCAGGATTTTGGTTTTGAACGATTTAACCTGACAGCTGGTAATTTCCTGACTGATGCCTTCCAATTTAACAATATTGGTGCCGCGCAGGACTTTGCTACGGGTAATGCTTCGGTTGGTTCAGATAGAACATCAAGCAGATTGATTGCTTTCTTTGGCAGAGCAAATTTAAACATCGGTGATACCTATTTTATCACCGCCAGTTTGCGAAGGGAGGGATCATCCCGTTTCGGAGCGGATCAAAAATGGGGTTTATTCCCCGCAGTGAGTGCCGGACTTGACCTGGTGAAGGCAGCAGGTATTAGTGCCTTTAACCAGTTGAAATTCAGAGTAGGATACGGTGTGACCGGTAACAATGTAGGTGAGAGTCTTCTATCTCTTCAGCGATTCGGACCCACCGCTAACTTTTTCTTCAACGGAAATTTTGTGCAGAGTTTCGGTCCGGTATCCAACCCAAATCCCAATTTGAAGTGGGAAACCAAAAGTGACATCAATGTTGGAGTTGATTTTGCTTTAATGAACTACAAATTGACCGGATCCCTTGAGTACTATAATTCGACAACGAAGGATGGAATTTTCTTCTTTAATGTACCGGTACCTCCAAACTTGTTTGGCGAGACTTTCTTTAATGTGGGAGAAGTCAACAATCAGGGGATTGAACTATCTCTCGGTTACAATGTGGATCTGGGTTCAGGAAAAAGTTGGCAAATTGCCTTTACCGGCAGCCGCTGGTTTACACCGGAACTGGTTTCTTTGACCGATGAGGATAGAGGAGTTACCCTTGGTGGATTCCGGGATGGCGCCAATCTGGGTTCTCCGGGACAAAATGGCACACCACTGGTCCGATTGGAGGAGGGTGCACCGATCGGACAGCTTTGGGGGTTGGTGATTAACGAAAATCAATTAGTCAAAGAGGATGGATCGTGGAATTTCCTGGACATCGACGGAGACGGGGTACAAGATGATATTAAAGACCGGGCAGTTATTGGAAATGGATTTCCCAAATATAATATTGGTCTGAACAATAATTTTGGCTTTGGGAATTTTGATTTCAATGTCTTTTTCCGGGGGGTATTTGGTCATGATCTGATCAATACATTCCGGGCTTTTTATGAAGCTCCCGGTCAGATCAGCGCGTATAACATTATGAGGACATCGTCTAACGTCCGGGATTTGAAAGATCAGCCCCAATTTTCCAGCTATCATGTGGAAAAGGCAGATTTTTTAAAGCTGGATAATTTAACGGTCGGTTACACCCTCAAATCAGAAAATTTACCAGGCGGCTTTAATAAAATACGAATTTTTCTGACCGGTCAGAATTTATTTACGATAACCAAATACAAGGGAGTGTCTCCCGAACCACGATTGGAGGACAACAGTTCTTTTGGTTCCCTGGCTCCGGGTATTGACCGGCGTAATACCTACTTCACCGCCAGAGGTTTCACTTTTGGGTTGAACGTAGGACTATAATAAATTATAAAAGGAAGCTTAGATATGAAAAAATATAAAATATCCCTAAAGTTAGTCATGATTGCAATGGCTCTGATTGCTTTCATGCCGGCATGTACCAACCTGGACGAAGAAGTGTTCAGTCAGGTAACCGCCGATAATTTCTTTAAAACAGAAGATGAATTAATCTCCGCTCTCGGGGCGGCGTATACTTCTTTGTACGGATACGCTGGTAATGTGTATACAGTCCAGGAAGTATCATCGGATGAGATGGTGGTACCCACCCGTGGACCAGACTGGGGTGATGGTGGTCACTGGGTTCGCTTACATCAACATCTTTGGACCGCAGAGGATCCAACCATCAATGGAGCCTGGAACTTCCTTTTTAGGGGAGTAAATTCCTGTAACCGTCTGATATTTCAGTTCGAAGAACTGCAAAATCCATTGACAGACCCTTTTATCAGTGAGTTGGAAGGACTGAGAGCGATCTATTACTTATGGTTGCTGGATCTGTACGGTAATGTACCTATTGTCACTTCATTTGCCGATGCGGAACCAAACCCAAGTACCAATTCCAGAGCTGAAGTCTATAATTTTGTGGAAACCGAATTAAATGCTGCTTTACCGAGGGTTCCCCAGACAGTATCTGGGGCAACCTATGGCAGAGTCAACTCTATGGTAATTCAGATGGCTCTGGCAAAACTCTATTTAAATGCCGAGGTTTATACGGGCACTCCTCAGTGGCAGAAGGCAGCAGATGCCTGTGCAACCATCATCAATAGTGGCAACTATTCGGTAGAACCGAATTATTTTAACAATTTTGATGTAGATAATTCGGGTTCCCTTGAGTTTATCTTTGCCATTCCCTACGACGCTATTTTTGCCAGGGGACTTAATATCGTCATGCAAACTCTGAGTTACCTCAACCAGCAGACCTATAATCTACAGGCTCAGCCGTGGAACGGGTGGTGTACCCTGGAAGAGTTTTACAACTCCTATGAAGATACGGATCTCCGGAAAGGAAAACCGAATACGGAAGAAGGTCCCTCCACCGTGCGGGGTAACTTCCTGGTGGGTCCACAGTGGGATGTGACCGGTAAGATACGGCTGACTGATGCCGGAACCCTTGCGAGTGGTACCGATCCCGATGGTCCACCTTTTACGCTTCGCGCTTTTGTTAATGAATTGTTTCCCAATGCCTGGAGAGAAGCAGGTGCCCGTTTTGCCAAGTTCGAATTTGAAATCGGTGGTTTACCAAATATGAATAATGACTACCCCATTTATCGCTATTCCGATGTGCTTTTAATGAGAGCGGAAGCTCTTTGGCGAATGAATCCAGGCAATGCCGAAGCATTAGATCTGGTGAATCAGATACGGGCAAGAGCGGGAGTAGCTCCTTTCACCGAATTGACTGCCGAAAATCTCCTGGCCGAAAGAGGACGCGAGATGTTTATGGAATCGGTGCGAAGGTCTGATATGATTCGATTTGGAGTCTTTACCGATGCCTGGTGGGCAAAACCGGCTTCTGCAGAGTGCAAGGAATTATTTCCCATCCCTAAGGCACAAACAGATGCTAATCCAAACCTGACCCAAAATCAGTGCTATTAATAACTTTCCGGATAAAACTACCCGGAATTAAAGATTATTCAGGGCCGGAAACAAAGGTGTTTCCGGCCCTTTTTCATAGAATACTCTCTATACCGTATCCACATCGAATAAACGATTCTGAACCTTAAGGGTACGAAAAAAGCAGGTACCTTTGTGCTCTTGAAAATTATCGGAGAAACCTATCTTTTATACCAGGAGGGAGGATCATTAAAGTTCAAAAACAACGAGAACGGCTGCAATCTTTCTACAAAAAAATGACCGACAAATATCAGCGCAAGTTGGGTATTCCCCAGCTTCGAAAAAAAGAAATTGACATTAATGCCAGTGCGGACAGCTAAAATATTCTTATTGATAACCATAGTATCCATGTGGATACTGACAGGTTGTGGCAACACCTACTATGACATGGAAGCCAGAGAGCTGGCAAAAAACGTCCGCGATGACAGCCTCTTTTTTGGTCTGTATCTGGGAATGCCCTCAAAAGAATTCTATACTCAGTGTTGGCAATTGAATAAATCCGGTCTGATACATCAGGGATCGATGAATACAACCGTCTATCATAAAATAAAAAAGTTTAAACATCCGACTGCCATGGAATTTTATCCGCGCTTCTGGGAGGATAAAATTTTTGAGATGCCTCTGACATTTTCCTATGATGGATGGGCTCCCTGGAATAAACATCTGTTTTCCGACAGTCTGAAGGTCGAAGTGCTACATTTAATGGAAGAATGGTTTGGAAAGGGCTTTCTCGAAATTAAAAATCCGGATCCATCCGGTGGTAACGCATTTGTAAAAATCAGTGGTAATAAAAGAATCTCGATTTACAATTTCGACGACCATCAGGTCAAAGTTGATATTGTTGACCTTCCGGTCCTAAAAGCTTTGGAGAAGATGAAAAATGACTAAAATGCGTTTGACAAATTTATCGTTTAAAGCTGCAATGTTCCTTGTTCTGCTGTATCTGTTACAGTTGACTGCCTGCGTTAAGAATGAAACGACTGTCCGGGAACCGCGTTTTGAATTGCTTGGCACGGAGCAAACAAATATTGATTTTTCCAACGATTTAACCTACGATAAAGATTTCAATATCTATACGTATCGAAACTTTTACAATGGCGGAGGGATTGCGGTAGCCGATCTCAATAATGATGGCTTACCGGATATTTATTTTACTGCCAATATGAAAGAAAATAAATTATATATCAATAAAGGTAATTTCCAATTTGAGGATATCACGGAGAAGGCAGGAGTTGGCGGTACCCGAGCCTGGTCTACCGGAGTGACCATTGCCGATGTAAATGGAGATGGCTGGCTGGATATTTATGTTTGCAATTCCGGTGATCTGCAAGGCGATAGCAAGCAAAATGAATTATTTATAAACCAGGGAGTGGATAGCAGTGATCAATATACGGTCCGATTTACAGAAGAAGCGGAAAAATACAACCTCGCTGACCGTGGTTACGGTACCCATGCAGTTTTTTTTGATTATGATAAAGACGGTGATCTGGATGTCTATCTTCTTAACAATTCCTATCGCTCCATTTTTGATTTTAGTCATATGAAAAATCAACGGCCAGTAAGAGACGAGTTGGGTGGGGATAAATTGATGCGGAATGATGACAATGTATTTACTGACGTGAGTGAAGCAGCCGGTATCTATGGAAGTGAAATAGGTTTTGGTTTGGGGGTTACTGTAGGTGATGTCAATCGCGATGGTTGGCCCGATATTTTTATTTCGAATGACTTTTTCGAACGGGATTATCTATATATCAATCAGAGAGACGGTACTTTCAAGGAAGATCTGGAAAATCAAATCCTATCACTCTCCGTAGCATCTATGGGTGCAGATATGGCTGATATTAACAACGATGGATATCCGGAGGTTTTTGTCACCGAAATGTTGCCGGAAGACGATGCACGTTTCAAAACGAAAATGACTTTTGAGAACTGGGATCGCTACAAATTCAATGTGGATAATGGCTATTATCATCAATTTACCCGGAATGTATTGCAATTAAATAATGGTGATGGCACCTTCAGTGAAATTGGTCGCTTTGCCGGGGTGGAAGCTACTGATTGGAGTTGGGGAGCCCTGATAGCCGATTTTGATAATGACGGGCTTAAGGACCTGTTTGTTGCCAATGGGTTGTACCGGGATATTATCGATCAGGATTATATAAAATTTGTCTCTAATGAAGAGATTGTGAAACAAATAGTGACGGCTGAAGGGGTTAATTATAAAAAACTAATCGACACCATACCCTCCACTCCTATTCCAAATTACCTGTTTAAAAATCTGGACGGGCTTTCCTTTGAGAATCAGGCAGAAGAATGGGGTCTGGCTACACCCAGTCATTCAAATGGAGCGGTATACGCTGATCTGGATAATGATGGTGATCTGGATCTTATCGTTAATAATGTAAACGCACCTGCATTTATATACCGGAATAAATCGGAGAATTTTAACGAAAATCATCACTATCTGAAAGTGAAGCTTGTTGGTATTGGCCGGAATCCTTTTGCTGTCGGTGCTAAAGTGACCCTAAAATCGCAGGGCAAGATGTTTTATCTGGAAAATATTCCGGTACGCGGATTTCAGTCATCCGTTGAATATTGTTTAAATTTTGGTTTAGGAGCGATCGACATCATTGACAGTTTAATTGTCGAATGGCCGGATGACCAGATCACTATACAAACGGGAATCGAATCTGATCAAATCCTTACCATCCATCACACAGAAAATCAGCATCAGGGATATTCCGTTCTTTCCGGAAACAATGCTGCAGCTCCCAGAATTTTCCGGGATATTTCTGCCGATATAAATTTAGACTATGTTCATCAGGAAAATCAATTTGTTGATTTTGACAGGGATCGGATGATTTATCATATGATATCTACTGAGGGTCCGAAATTCTGTATCGGCGACGTGGATAGAGATGGTCTCGAAGATTTTTTTGTCGGCGGTGCTGCGAATAGTGCGGGAGCTTTATTCCGGCAAAACCCGGATGGTTCATTCTCTAAAACCAATGAGCAATTGTTTGAGCAAGAGCGTGGTTCAGAAGATCTGGATTGTATATTCTTTGATGCCGATAATGATGGTGACCTGGATCTGTATGTTGCCCGGGGTGGAAATGAATTTCTCATGGCTTCCAGTCTCCTCACGGATCAATTATATTTTAATGATGGTAGCGGCACCTTTACCCGGTCGGCCCAATATCTACCCACCTTCAAGTTTGAGAGTACCGCCTGTGTTCAGGCTGTCGACTATGACCACGATGGTGACCTGGATCTTTTTGTTGGCATCCGGCTCACCCCGGGTTATTACGGAATGCCCTGCAGTGGCTATATTCTAAACAATAACGGAAGGGGAATTTTTCAGAATGTGACAGATAAAGTCGCTCCCGAACTACTGAATATCGGGATGATAACGGATGCTCTCTGGCTGGATTATGACGGTGATGGAGATGTTGATTTAATTGTGGTGGGAGAATGGATGCCCATCACTTTTTTCGAGAATAATAATGGCCGGTTTACGATCGACAGGAATGTCGTAAAATCCTTGAATACAGAGGGCTGGTGGAACTGTATCCGGGCAGGCGATTTTGATGGAGATGGAGATCTGGATCTTGTGGTAGCCAATCATGGGTTAAATTCCCGTTTTGAAGCCAGCCAGGACAAACCCCTTTCATTGTACTTGAACGATTTTGACAACAACGGAACACCAGATCCCGTTTTTAGCCAATACAATGGTGAAGAGTCTTATCCCCTGGCATTAAGACATGACCTGACCATGCAGATTCCTTCCCTGAGGAAAAAGTACCAAAAATACCACGACTACAAGGAGCAGACCGTACGAGATATTTTTGGGCAGGAACTGGTTGATCGAAGCTTAAAAAGAAATGTACATATTCTGGAGACATCCTATTTGGAAAATAACGGAGATGGAACCTTTAACCTTTCTCCCTTACCCTCCCCTGCTCAATTTTCACCGACCTATGGTTTGCTTGTCGACGATTTTGATTATGATGGAAAACTGGACATTCTATTGGGAGGCAATCTCTACGGAGCAAAACCGGAGGTGGGACGCTATGATGCTAATTACGGTCTGCTGCTGAAGGGAAATGGTGATAATACCTTCCAACCCGTGTATTCCAAAAATAGTGGGTTTAAAGTAATCGGAGAAATAAGAGATATAAATACAATAAATGTCCATGGTAAAAAATTGGTATTGGTTGCTAAAAACAATGCTGAAATTCAAGTTTTTGAATTTTAGGAGTGTTTTTTAATATTGGGTACCTCTATTAACCCCGTTCATGGTAAAAACAATTTTCTTCAAAAATCTATTCAATAATATGCGGCGCCATACTTCGTTGATCGCCTGCCCGGCAAGCCGTGGCAGACGGGTCAGTCAGATAGCTACGGCTATCTTCCTTTCTCCAGCCTTGTCTGGCTTGCATCTTATTAAATTTTTACTCATTCAGAGGTAAATAGAGGTACCCCATTTAATATGGAGAGTCGAGAAAGATCCGGTCCAATAAAATATTTGATACAAAGAAAGATCAGAACCGGTCAGCCATGTTGGCAGCTTCCAAATCAGTTAGTTCTCCTCTCGTTAATAGCTTTACCAGCTTGCCAGCCTCCGGAAGATCAGACTCTGTTCAAATTAATTTCCCCGGAGGCATCGGGATTATTATTTAATAATTATTTGATGGAGGATGATAGTTTTAATATTATTGAATACCTCTATTTTTATAATGGCGGTGGAGTTGCCGTAGGTGATATTAATAATGATGGGTTTCCGGATATTTATTTTTCGGCAAACAGACAGCCCAACCGGTTATTTCTCAATCTGGGGAAAGATGATGAAGGTAAAATTCATTTTCAGGACATAACTGAAAGTGCCGGAGTGGCCGGACTAGGTAACTGGTCGACCGGGGTGACGATGGTTGATGTGAATGGTGATGGCTGGCTCGATATTTACCAGTGCGTGGTCGGCAACTATAAGAATTTTAAAGGGCATAATCAATTATTTATAAATAACGGTTGTTTGGGTGACAGTTCAAATCAAAATGATCCTTGTCAGATTACGTTTACCGATCAGGCTAAACTTTATGGAATTGATCATTCCGGATTTTCAACTCAGGCTGCATTCTTTGATTACGATCTGGATGGTGACCTAGATCTCTATTTGTTATGTCATTCCGTTCATTCCACCGAGACTTACCGGGACACCACCACGACCCGATTGAGAAACCCATTGGCAGGAGATAAATTATTCGAAAATAAAATGGGAGAAACAAGGCCTGATCAGCCTATTTTTGAAGACGTCAGCGAGGCAGCCGGGATCATTGGTGGAATAGCCGGTTATGGGCTGGGGATTGCCATTAGTGACCTTGATAACAACGGATATCCGGACATCTACGTTGGTAATGATTTTCATGAAAATGATTTCCTATACTTTAACCAGGGAAATGGGAAATTCATTGAAAAGTCCAAAATGACGTTGGGCCACACCAGCTATTTCTCCATGGGAAACGATCTGGCTGACATCAATAACGATGGGCGAATCGACATCATCACCCTCGACATGAAACCAGAAAATGAATCGATCTATAAAAGCGGTGAAGGACCAGACCCTTTCGATATTTACCGTTTTAAACGGGACTTCGGTTACCACCATCAATTTCCGCAGAACATGCTGCATATGAACCGGGGTGCAGGTATCAACGGTGAAATCAGGTTTAGTGAAAAAGCAAACATGATGGGTGTTTCTGCTACTGACTGGAGTTGGTCCGCCCTGATTGCGGACTATGATAATGATGGATGGAAAGATTTATATATTACTAATGGAATTCCGAGGAGACCGAATGACCTGGATTACCTGAAATTTATTGCCAATAAAGAAATTCAGGAATACGCCAGCGACCTGGAGTTGGTGGAGCAGATGCCCGATGGAAAAATCTCCAATTTTGCTTTTGTCAATCACCAGGGTGAGAAATTTGAGGATGTCACCCATCGATGGGGTCTTTCGATTCCATCCGTTTCAAACGGAGCTGCTTATGCTGACTTCGACCTGGATGGCGATCTTGATTTAGTCGTTAATAATCTGAATGATTTTGCCGTCTACTTTGAGAATATGTCTGATCAATATTCCAATAATAAATACCTGAAAGTACGGTTTAAAGGCCCCGCTAAAAACCAATTGGGAGTGGGTACCAAAGTGACTATTTATACCGGGGGAGAAAAACAGTTTCAGGAATTATATGTCTCAAGAGGCTGGCAGTCAGGCGTGGATCATACTTTACATTTTGGTACCGGTACTGTCGAAGTGATCGACTCACTGCTGGTTACCTGGTTCGATGGAAAGCAGGAAATTCTAAAATCGATAGAAACCAATCAGACGTTACTTTTTGATTATTTAAATGCCGTAGCTAAATCTGTGGACAAGGAAAAACCGGCAAAGCCACTTTTTCAGGATTCCTCCCACAAATTGGCCCCCTCCTATTCCCATCGGGAGAATCGATTTTATGATAGCACCCGCGAACCCCTGATTCCCTATTTATTGTCGACTCAGGGTCCCAAAATTGCGGTGGCCGATGTAAATGGTGATCAATTGGAAGATTTCTTCATCGGTGGCTCCAGTGGACAAGCCGGAGCATTGTATTTACAAAATCAGGACGGGACTTTTGATTTTGCCGAAAACAAGGCTTTTTTAAATGATGCACTTTGCGAAGACACCGGGGTGGCCTTTTTCGATGCGGATCAGGATGGCGATATGGACTTGTATATTGGAAGTGGTGGCAACCAGTTCTTCCGGCAGGATACCAGCCTCCTTGACCGATTGTACATCAATGACGGCCGGGGGAATTTTGTAAAATCCGCTCAGTCTCTGCCAAAAACATTCAACCAGACTTCCTGTGTCAGGCCTTTCGACTTTGATGGTGATGGAGACACGGATCTCTTTGTCGGTAGTCGTTCAGTAGCATTTTATTATGGAAGATCTCCCGAGAGTTATTTATTGATCAATGATGGAAAGGGAAATTTCTCCGAGGCTTCCAGTGATCTAATTGATCTTAGCAATTTGGGAATGGTGACCGATGCTGCCTGGGCCGATATTGACCGGGATCAGGATTTGGATCTGGTCTTGACGGGAGATTGGATGCCGGTCACTATATTTAAAAACGAACAGCACAAATTTACCAGGACGAAAGCATCACCTATTTCCGGATGGTGGAACTGTATTATTGCATCCGATATCGACAGGGATGGAGATATGGATCTGATTATCGGCAATTTTGGCACCAATTCAAATCTCCATCCTTCACTTAATGAGCCGGTAAAACTTTATATCGGTGATTTTGATAAAAATCTCACCCCCGATCCGGTTTTAACCTATTTTCGGCACGGCACCGAATATCCTGTGATGAGTCTGGACGCTTTGTCCGGTCAAATGGTATTTCTCAAGAAAAAATACCGCTCGTACGTTGATTTTTCTACCAAACCGGTCACGGAAATATTTAGTTCCGATCAATTGCGTGATGCACAAGTTTTGCAGGTGACTTCCTTCCGGTCTTCGATCGCTATAAATGATGGTCAGGGTAATTTCGAATTTAGAGATTTGCCTCCGGATGCCCAGATTTCATCGACTCATAGTATTGTTGTCTTCGATTTTAACCGGGATGGAAATTTAGATATTTTACTGGCGGGAAATTCTTATGATCTTACACCAACTATAGGACGTCTTGATGCAAGTCCTGGTACCTTGTTGTTAGGCCAGGGAAATGGTGAGTTTAAGGTAGCTGACAATGCAGAGCTCAATTTGATGCTGGAAGGGCAGGTCAGAGATTTACAGATTATTAATACTAAGGAAAATAACTATCTATTGGCAGGAAGAAATAATCTTCCATTACAATGCTTTACGATTAATCCGTTACCATGAAAAAGGTGTGGTATGTCCTTTTATTTATCGTTGTTTTCTCCTGTCGGGAAAAGGAAAGAATAGTACCTCTTTTCACTTTGATATCGCCGGATAGCACCGGAATCGATTTTCGAAATGATGTAATTCCGACAGCCGAATTCAACATGTATACCTATCGTAATTTTTATAACGGTGGCGGTGTGGGTATTGGTGACATCAACAACGACGGGCTGGCAGATTTATTTTTTTGTGGTAATCTGGTGGATAATAAACTTTATCTGAATAAAGGTAATTTTCAATTTGAAGACATCACAGAGACAGCCGGTGTAGCTTCAGAAAATATATGGAGCACCGGTGTGAGTTTTGCCGATGTAAACGGAGACGGCTGGCTTGATATTTATGTATGCAAATCAGGACAACCAGGAGGTGCAAAGAGACACAATGAGCTATTTATAAATAACGGTGATCTGACCTTTACAGAGCAGGCCAAAGAATATGGCATCGCGGACGAAGGATTTAGCTCGCACGCTGCATTTTTTGATTATGACGGTGATGCCGATCTGGATCTTTATCTCCTGAATAATTCATTCCGTTCTGTCGGAGGATATGACATGCGGCCCGGTCTCAGGGACATCAGAGACACTCTGGGTGGGAATAAATTATACAGAAATAATACGGTGGAAAACCGGATAAATCCCGGCAAAAAACAATTGGCCATTTACGAAGACGTGAGTGAACAGGCCGGAATTTATGGCAGCAGCATTGGCTTTGGATTGGGAGTGACCATCGGCGATATTGACCGGGATGGTGCTCCGGATATTTATGTTTCAAATGATTTTTTTGAACGTGATTACCTGTACATTAATCAGAAGGACGGCACATTTAAAGAAGATTTGGTTAATCAGATGAGGGAGATCAGTTTAGGGTCGATGGGAGCCGATATGGCTGACATCAATAATGACGGTTTACCAGAAGTTTTTGTGACGGAGATGCTCCCCCGATCTGATGCCCGGTACAAGACAAAAATGACATTTGAAACCTGGGATAAATACCAATTGGCGGTCCGTAGCGGTTATCATCATCAATTCGGGCGAAATACTTTACAATTAAATAACGGCAATCAAACTTTTAGTGAAATTGGCCGGTTAGCCGGAGTCCATGCTACAGACTGGAGTTGGAGTGCACTGATTGCTGATTTTGACAACGATGGTTTAAAAGACATTTATGTTTCCAATGGTATTTACAAAGACCTGTTAGATCAGGATTATATTCATTTCTACGCAAATGACCCGGAAATAACGGAAGGCATCAGAAACCGGGATCCCGAAGCTGTTCTAAAATTAATTGAAAAAATTCCTTCGGAGCCAATTTCAAATTTTGCCTTTAGAAATAATGGAGATCTGACTTTTGCAGATTATACCGAAGCATGGGGTTTGGCCTTCCCGGGATTTTCCAATGGAGCAGCATATGGTGATTTGGATAATGATGGTGATCTTGATCTCGTCGTTAATAATTGCAATATGCCACCTTTTATTTTACAGAATAATGCCAATAACTATGCAAATAATTATCTCCAGATTTCACTGGTAGGAGATGGTTTCAACACTTTTGCTGTAGGTGCGCAGGTAACCATAAAGCAGGGTGCTCAATTACTTTATCAGGAACTGTCTCCCATGAGGGGTTTTCAGTCCTGTACCGATTACAAAATGACTTTTGGGTTGGGTCAGACCGATACGATCGAACATTTACAGGTTCTCTGGCCTGATGGACGTGAATCTGTCCTGAGGTCTATCCCGGCCAATCAGCATCTGATTTTAAAACAATCCGATTCTCAGCCGAAAGTAGAAACTGATCTGAAACCCGCTGCAGTCCCTCTCCTGGAAGAAGATCGGACACTCCGGATTCCATACCGGCATCAGGAGAATGATTTTGTGGATTTTGATCGGGACCGGCTGATTTTCCACATGATTTCGTCGGAAGGACCAAAAGTGTGTACCGGTGATGTCAACAATGATGGCCTGACAGACATATACCTGGGGGGAGCATCCGGTCAGGCGGGACAATTATTAATTCAGCAGGTAAATGGTCAGTTTTCCATTTCAAATGCCTGGTTATTTCAGGAGGATTATCTTTCGGAAGACATTGGTGCTACTTTTTTCGATGCGGATGGTGATGGCGATCTGGATCTGTATGTTGCCAGTGGTGGCAATGAATTTCAGCGAAAAAACCTCCACCTGGCTGACCGTCTTTATCTGAATCAGGGTGACGGTCAATTTGTTAAAGCAGATAATGCTTTTAATGAGAAGGTTTTTGAAAGTAGTTCGTGCGTCATAGCCGCGGATTTCGATCTCGATGGTGATCAGGATCTATTCGTGGGTACCCGTCTGGTACCTGGTATTTATGGTGTACCCGTAAGCGGATATTTATGGCGAAATGATGGTCATGGGTATTTTGAAAACGTAACCGCCAGCCTGGTACCGGCATTAAAGGATTTGGGGCTGATCACAGACGCTCTCTGGCTGGACATTAATCAGGATGGCTTGCCCGACCTGATTGTTGTGGGTGAGTGGATGCCGGTTACCGTCTTGATAAATACCGGACAAGGATTTACCAATGAAACGGAAAAATCCGGATTCAGTAAAACCAATGGCCTTTGGAACTGCATTGAAGCCGCCGATCTCGATCGGGATGGACATCCGGATCTGGTGCTGGGAAATCATGGCTTAAACACTCGTCTGAAAGCCAGCATCAATTTTCCGGTTACTATGTACATTAATGATTTCGACAATAATAAAATGGCTGAACAAATCGTGACCGTATTTAATGGCCCTAATGCCTATCCCCTGGTTTTACGCACGGATCTGGTCATGCAAATACCCTCATTGAAAAAAAAGTATTTGTTTTTTGAGAATTACAAAGAACAAACTATCGAAAATATTTTCGCCGAAAAAGATCTAAGAACCGCTGCCAAAGTCGAAGTCACAAATACCCGAACCAGTATCGCATGGAATAACGGTAATGGCACTTTTGAATTAAAATCGCTTCCGGTTGAAGCTCAGTTTGCACCGGTCCATGCGATCTTACTCACGGATCTTGACAATGACCAGGATACAGACATTATTTTAGGTGGTAATTTTCACCGTTCAAAACCTGAATTGGGAAAATACGACGCCAGTTACGGTCTGGTGCTAATCAATGAAGGTGACAGACTCTTTAAACCTCTCGGCCCCAAACAATCAGGCCTTAATCTGCATGGTGAAGTGAGAGACAAGAGCCAATTAAAAGTACAAACCCAGGAAATTATTTTGATCGCAAGAACTAATGATACACCGGTGTTGTTGAGGAAGGGGAAGTGATTGAATGGTATTATGGTTTTATGGTGTTGTGGTTTTTCCGAACAAACCAGGATAATCATCAATTATTCTCATCGCGTTGAATGGTGTTTTGGTATTATGATGTTATGGTATTATGGTTTCTTTTCCCGGAGGGGTGAGTCACCCTTGATTGGTCAGATGTCCCCCTTGAGGGGGCAGGGGGTGGAAAGCGGTTGAATCTTTTAATTTTCCTACCGAATTAACGGGACATTAGTGGTTTTATCTAGCCTCCGTAAAGTCCCTTTTTAGGGCCCTTTTAGGGGATTAAATTGGTTTTATGGTTTTATGGTTTCTTTCCCTATGAGAGGTTTAGTCACCGCTTGATTGCTACGATGTCCCCCTTGAGGCCCCTTGAGGGGGCAGGGGGTGGAATTGTGGTTGAACTGTTGAATTGTTGGCTCCCTCGGATCCGCCAGTCCGAAACCCTATTAATAACCCTTCAGTCAAAGTCTCATG
>JBGTCB010000474.1:0-3988 GCA_041748995.1 Saprospiraceae bacterium
CAACCGGCAACAGCACCGACAAATCTGGATGAAGTATTCAAAAGATGTCAGGACCGGGCACAGAAGTATGATCAGGAGAATTCATTTTTCAATGAAGATTTTCAGGAGCTCAGAGAAGCTGGCTATTTACTGTTACCTGTACCCAGGGAGTTTGGTGGGTATGGGATGAAGATGGATCAGGTGATGCAGTATCAACGAAAACTGGCATATCATGCAGCACCGACTGCTCTTGCCATCAACATGCATTTGTATTGGGTGGGATTGGTGGCAGACTTATGGCGGGGAGGTGACACGTCATTGGAGTGGTTGTTGCGGGAAGCGGCGGCTGGAAAAGTTTTTGCCGCCGGACATGCTGAATCGGGTAATGATCTGCCGGGTATTTATTCGACCACTAAAGCTGAACCGGTAGAAGGTGGTTACCGGTTCACAGGTCGCAAATCATTTGGAAGCCTTTCTCCCGTCTGGTCATATCTGGGGTTGCATGGGCAGGACAATAGTGATCCGGCAAATCCCAAAATTATCCATGCCTTTATGCCACGGGATACGGAAGGATACGAAATTCAGAAGACCTGGGATAATGTTCTCGGAATGCGTGCCACCCGTTCTGATGATACCGTTTTGAATGGAGTTTTTGTTCCTGATCAATACATCGCACGCATCCTGCCTGTTGGTTTCGCTGGGATTGATGCATTTGTCCTGGGGATCTTTGGTTGGGCCTTAATGGGTTTTGGCAACATCTATTTTGGACAGGCTCAGCGGGTTTTTCATATGGTATTGGAAAGTTTGAAGACTAAAAAATCTATGACGATATCCAATGAACTCATGGCCCATCATCCGGGTATTCAACATGATATCGCTGAAATGGTACTAAAATTGGAAGCCATAGAACCCCAATTAAATATCGTGGCGAAAGAATGGTCGGAAGGAAAAGATCATGGAGCAGCATGGCCCATTAAGTTTATTGCCGCCAAGTGTAATGCGGCTGAACAGTGCTGGGAAATTGTTGACCGCTCCCTCGATATTGCGGGAGGATTTGGCATTTTCCCCAAATCGGGATTGGAAAGGATGTTTCGGGACGCCCGTTTAGGCAGGATGCATCCGGGAAATCGTTACCTCAGTCGGGAGGTTCTAGGTAAGGCTATGCTTGGTCTGGATTTAGATGCAAAGCCCAGATGGGGCTAAACAGGGGCTTTTCAGCATTACAAATTCTCAACTAATCAGGGTAAAAAAACAGATAAGATCAGTTCTATCCATGGCTGTTTCCAATCCTATTTAGATTATGTTATAGGTAAGATTTAATGATATGTTGAATTATGGAGTTGGCTGAATTTAACGACAGCTTTCAATGTAAAACTCCACTGGTTCAATAATAAGTAAAATAAATAATAGTTCGTGACCAGATCATGCTGCAATTTCTTAAAATTTAGCACCCATCCAATCATATTATTTTTTTTTTAATGTTTCGATCAATTCGATAGATTGTATATACTTTTGAATAGTTTTAAGTCCTTTTCTTCAAATGCAACAACGCTTTCGTCCCTACGAGACTCCAAGGATTAGCGGTGCTTTAGATAGTAGGAGAGGGGCTAGATTTACCCCAAAATCCCATTAGTACCCTAAATGTTATGATGAAAAATACATTTTGATGAGCCAGAGTAGGTATCATGCCTACGGCATTTGATTGAGTGTTTCATTGCTGGATTACCGATATGGCATGCCTAACGGCATTTCCTGCTATTATCTACTGAAAAATAAGGGGATTAAGTATAAAATATGAATCCCGTAGGGATGCAATATCGGTAATAAACAACTCGTACAAACAAAGAATCCCGTAGGGATGTAACACATGGCAAACACCTACACACAAGTTTATCTGCAATTTGTATTTGCACCTAAATACATCACCGGCATTGCACAAGCCAATAAACACAAACTGGTTGCTATAAACGGAATGCCCGACCATGTGTACATGCTTATTGGAGATCTAATTCCGTGACTCTGAGTACCTATTTTTTTAATAATCATTTATCTTGGACACATGTGGTTATAGGTTATTGTCCATGCGAAAAATTGATTGGATTTATATTCTATATTCCTATATTCTAAAGTAAAAAATTAAATAACTATTTAATTTAAATGACTATAAAAAATTATATTTTATCTGACGCAAAAAAATAGGAGAGAAGCTCAGTAATATGATCAAATAAACAACTTAAAAGGACGAGCATAAAAGCAAGGGCAATTGAAATAGATTTCATCAAAGAAAAATGAGAAGAATTATTTATTATGTGGCGGCATCGATCGATGGTTTTATTTCCGGACCTGATGAGAATATCCGTGGCTTTGAGAATGTTCAGGAGAGTGAGGGCATACAGAAATATTTGCAGGATCTTCAAAATTTTGATACAGTCATTATGGGTAAGAAAACTTACGAATTTGGCTATAAATTTGGACTTAAACCTGGTGAGCCCGTCTATCTGCATATGAACCATTATATATTTTCACGAAGTTTAAAGCTCGATAGTCCGGATAAAAGGATAGAAGTTTGCAAACCGGACCTGGAAATTGTAAGAAAATTAAAAGGCCAGGAAGGGGCAGATATTTATTTATGCGGCGGAGGACATTTCGCTGGTTGGCTCCTTGACAATGAATTGATCGATGAATTGAAGATCAAACTAAATCCATTGATACTTGGCTCCGGAATCCGACTTTTTGGAGCATCAAGGAAACAATTTAAAATGAGACTTATTGACAGCAAAACCTTCACGTATGGGCTGCAGATTATAAATTACCAGATCGAATATTAGAATGACAGATCTATTGTGAAACCGTCTCAGTCCCATTAACGTTTAAAATTTCAAGTAGCCGTTTAATGAGTGGGTTCTATCAAAGTCAAGCACTCCTCGGGAGCAAGATTTCGACCTTTTTTCCATATTGTATCAAATGCGGAGGAATCAAAATGTGATTTTAATTGGCTTAGTGTATTGTCATAAAATCCTTGTCGAACCGGCATCACCGGCATCTGATTCCGTACTCTCAGATTTGTCGACAGAGAAAAAAGCAGAAGGGCATTTTCAAAACGATTTTTATAAATCAACAGGTGGGCCATGAGTTCTAATTCATCACTGATAAAAAGATATACCTTCTTAAAGACAATATCCGTTAAATTCCATTTTACATCCTCAAAGACTTCTTCCGGCTTATCCCGGGCTAATTTTAAGAGGGAATGAATGTGCCTACTCATGTAAATATTGGAACCATATAGTTTTATGTCAGAGTCACTTAACACCTTTTCCATCAGATCACTGGCTTCTTTAATTTCACTAGCTGCCAATTTGACAAGTATGTGAAACAAATGACACTGTGCAACGCCAAAAGGTATTCCTTCATTCTCCCAAAGTAGTTGAGCCTTACTGAGAACTTCTTTAGCATGTTCAATATCATTTGCACCATAACGATTAAAAGCTTTAAGATTAAGGGCCCAGGCCATGATATTATTATCATAAAGATCTGTCATGATCTCGATGGCGTTGTCTATTTTTAGCAAAGCCTTGTCAAGGCTGCCCGCATAAGTGTCGTACCATGCCTCCGTAGTAATTTCAAAAGCAAAACTCCTTTTGTCACCAATAATCTTCCTGAATTCGAGCGCTTTACCACCTAGTTCAAGAGTCCGGGAAATATTTCCTCCCAAGTGTTCTACCGCTGATAAATTATTGTATACTTTCGCCATGCCTCGATGATCATCCAAATCAGCGTGAATTTCCAGGGCCTTTTTTGAATATTCGCGACAAAGTTGTATATCCGGGATGAATCGATATAACCAACCCAGATTTGTTAGTGCGTCTCCAATCCCTCTTTTATACTTTGTTTCCTGAGCAATATGCAATGATTCGTTAAAAATTGAATGTGCTTCAGAGAGTTGACCGGTATACACCTTCAACGTACCATAGGCATTGAGCCCCTGGCAACGCATCCTAGTGTCTTTGTT
>JBGTCB010000475.1:0-2133 GCA_041748995.1 Saprospiraceae bacterium
CCACTATTTTCACGATTATGTCAGCGCTGGCTAAGGAATATGGTGCCATAAATCTGTCTCAGGGATTCCCTGATTTTGATTGTGATCCTCAATTGCATGAATTAGCCTACCGGGCTATGCAGGAAGCACATAATCAATATCCACCTATGCGTGGTATTGACCCTTTAATCGAACAGATTGCGGCGAAGTATGCAGAGTTATATTCGATATCACTTGACCCTGGATTGGAGATTACAGTCACAGCGGGTGCTGCTGAGGGAATTTATTCGGCGATCACTACTCTGGTACATGCCGGAGATGAGGTCATTATGCTCGATCCAGCGTATGATCTCTACAAACCAGCAACTGTTCTCAATGGAGGAATCCCGGTCATTTATCAGTTGAAATCACCAGAATTTGCAGTTGACTGGGGGGAAGTCAGAACGCTCATTACTGAGAGAACCCGTCTGATTATTATAAATACGCCACACAACCCGATAGGTCGGGTCTTATCCGCAGAAGATTTATTGGCATTAGAACAATTGGTCCAGGAAACGGGTATTTACATCTTGAGTGATGAGGTCTATGAGCATCTGGTGTTTGATGGGAAAACTCACGAAAGTATATTGAAATATCCGGGTCTTTATGAGCGAGGATTTGCAGTATTTTCTTTTGGAAAAACTTACCATATCACAGGGTGGCGTGTGGGATACTGCATAGCGCCAAAAAACTTGACAGATGAATTTCGTAAAGTACATCAGTTTAATGTCTTTACGGTTCCGACACCATTGCAATATGCTCTGGCGGGATATATGGTACAGAAATCTAAGTATCTTGAACTACCAGGTTTCTTTGAGAATAAGCGAAATTATTTGCAAAATCAATTGCATAGTAGCAAACTAAGGCCTTTGAGAAGTGAAGGAAGTTATTTTCAACTATACGATTATTCGGAGTTAAGTGATCAGACCGATGTTGAGTTTGTCAAGGGATTGACGATTAATCATGGGGTAGCGGCTATTCCGATGAGTGTTTTCTATACACACCCGGATCCTGGGCAGCGATTGATCCGGCTTTGTTTTGGTAAAACTGAAAGTACCCTCAAGGCTGCAGCTGAGAGGTTGTGTATGCTCTAGGAGGCTGTTGAAATACTCAGATTGGTGCTGCAGTCGTAAATCGTCGCTTTCTGACGCGGCGAGACGAAGGAAGATACCGGGTTGTAACTCACTGACACCGTCTGCCGAGGCATGCCGGGCAGAGGATCAACAAAGTGAGAAGCGACGAGAACGGCTGAGTTCTTTTTACAGAAAAAGTGATCTGACAAATATCAGCGCAGGTTGGGTATTTCAACAGTTTTCTAGATTCCAGGCACTTATTGGGCCAAAGCGATTGTAGCAAAGGATATCCTGATGTCACTAATGGAATTCATTGCTTGGGCGCATGATTCAAGGGTTGATCCGGTTGTTAAGACATCATCTACCAAAAGAATGTGTTTGCCCGAGAGCTCTGAAGATTTTGCACTTACCTTAAAAGCGCCCATCATACTCTCGAGTCTGTCAAATCTGGACTTGGAGGTTTGTGAAGAAGTCTCTATCACCCGATGAAGATAATCGGTTGAAACATGAAGATGGAATGCGGTTGCCAGGCCTTCCGCAAAGGCCTTACTCTGATTATAACCACGGGCTCTCAATTTTCGGGGATGGAGCGGAACGGGGATCAGACAGTGAAGGTCCCTGAAAACCTCCTGATTCTGTAAAATATTCCCATAACGATAGCCTAGTTTCCAGGAAATGTTTGTTTGTCCGCGATACTTAATTTTGTGAATCATGTTTTGGACGATTCCTCCCGGATAAAATCGAAACATGCTGACACCCATTGTAAAGGGAAATCCACCAACCAGTCGATCCATAGCCTCGTTGTTATTGAATTGATGGAAATCAGTAATTGGTAGTTTAGATTCGCAGGAGATGCAAAAGAGTTCATCTTTGTAGACGGCTTCTTGTTGGCAACCAACACATAGGTTGGGATAAAGTAAGTGAAGCAGGTCGTCAAGCATACCGGACATAACTCGCGATATCATAATTTCGTCAGATTGTAAAAATGATTCAATGCCTCTGATTAAAAGTACAAAAAGAAGGGAGAAAAGAATTAGGCAGG
>JBGTCB010000476.1:0-16396 GCA_041748995.1 Saprospiraceae bacterium
AAGATAGCCGTAGCTATCTGACTGACGATCAACGAAGTATGGCGAAGTATATTAAAGGGCACCTCTAAAAACCACGTTCAATTGTCAACCGCTTATCTACGACAAGCTATTCAAAAATAACCTGTGCGATACTTCGTTATCCCTCAGTCACTTAGCTCTAGCCAAACTCCCTCAGGATGCCTCGTCTCGCTTGGTTCTTTTTGAATTTGACTAATTTCAGAGGTCTTTAGAGGTACCCTAAATAGATTTTCGAAGAAAATTGTTTTTACCATGAACGGGGTTAATAGAGGTGCTCGCAAGCCATTCCTGGCAAGTTGGATGGACGCTGGAGGTCGCGGTGCACAAATCCGGCTTGATGCAGTTGGGTCAGTTCTTTTTGGAACAGGTCAAGCCAGAGCAATCGTCTCTCTTGCTCGTAAGCCCGGAAATCCAGGGGATAGAGTCGTTCCATGACCAACATTTCGGTAGCATCATCCAGTATATCCAGACGAAGAAACTTCACCACAAGGCCATTAATGCTGTTGGCGAATTTCATCTTCTCCGCCTCTGATCCGATGTCGGAGCGGGTATCGCCATAGAACAATTTGCCCGCTTCGGTCTCTGTTAGAGCGATGACCGTGTTATTTGCTCCGGTGGACAGTGTTCGTGGGTGGCGTTTTGTCATAGTTGAATGCTCTGATGAATTATTCATTGACCACAAAGATATCTCAATCTCTTTCAATAGAAGACAAGTGTATAGTCATTGATGTAGTAGTATTTAACAGCACTACTCTCGAATAGTCCAGGACCCAGCTCAAAAATTTATTCAGATATGACTTTTTTCTCGATTATTTTGTGGGAAAGAAAATCATACGCACTTGTAAAATGAGTTTTCAGAAAACCTTCTGTTTTGCAGGATGAATTATGATATCAGTCATCAGTGGAATAGTGGCTTGATCCACTCCGGTATCTAGTCCTATAGATCCAGCGAGAATTTTCCATGCCTCCTCCCTGAAAACCGTGATTTTAGTTTTTGTGGTGTTTCCGTGATGCTTCTTAAGAGGAAGCTGAATATTATTGCATAGAAATCAACAAATAACTTTTAAAATATGAAAATCGATCATCCACGGGATTTTTTAGTTTCCATCCGCATTCTAATTCTTTTTGTGATTTTTTTATATGCTGCTGACCTGAGATCCCAGCATATGGACGTGGAGGGGCACACCCGCATCCGCGGAAATCTGGATATACATTCAATAACAGACACCAGCTCGGTATATATTGGTCACCTTGCAGGAGACATGTCTTCCGGGAAGCATAATACCTTTGTGGGTAAACGCGCAGGTGATTCTGCCACAAGCGGAAGCTTTAATTCATTTTTCGGAAACCAGTCCGGCCGAAATAATACCAGCAGTCTTAATTCTTTCTTCGGGCATAATACAGGGATGAACAATCAGGGGTCCTCCAATACCTTTGTCGGGCAAAATAGCGGGTTCAGGAATACCTCCGGCAGCTATAATTCCTTTTTTGGTCAGGGTGCCGGTATTAATAATGATACCGGGCAGGAAAATACCTTTGCCGGGCAGAACGCCGGGAATAAAAATGTGAGCGCATCACAAAATTCTTTTTTTGGATTTGAGGCCGGTAGAGATGCCCAATCCGGATCCAATTCTTTTTTCGGAGCCAAGGCAGGAGCCGAAAATACATTTGGTGAAGATAATTGCTATTTCGGAAGGTTGGCCGGCACATTGGGGCAGCATGGAGGGGATAATTGTTTTTTCGGTGTTGAGGCCGGCTATAATAATATTGGATATTCAAATTCCTTTTTTGGAAGGAGCGCCGGCCGTGATAATACCAACGGACAAAGCAATTCTTTTTTTGGCAATCAGAGCGGGGTTTTCAACACTAGGGGAAGAGATAACGTATTCATCGGGGTAAACGCCGGTAGTTCAAATACTACCGGAAATTCAAACACCTTCATCGGTCGTGCAGCCGGGTTTGGCAACAAAAAGGGAAATTTCAACACCACACTTGGTTATCAGGCAGCTGTCATGGGCGACAGTCTGGAAAATGCAACAGCCCTGGGATCTCAGGCGAAAGTGGATGCGCATAACAAAGTGCGAATTGGCAACCAGGCTGTGCAGATTATTGAAGGACAAGTGGCGTTTTCTTTTCCCTCAGACCGGAGATTTAAAGATAACATTCAGGCACTGAATCTGGGTCTGGATTTTATTCTGGATCTGCGGCCGGTCTCGTATCATCGGACATCGAACAGTCAACCGGACCTGGAAATGGGTTTTATCGCCCAGGAGATTCAGGAATCCCTAGAAAACCACTCCGATTTGTACCTTGGCATGATTAAACAGGGTAGTGACCAAATGTTAACTGTCCGGCATACGGACCTGATGGCCCCCATGATCAAAGCAATGCAGGAAATGCAGGCAGAAAATGACCTCTTAAAATCAAAAATCAGCGAGCTGGAAAAGCAGATAAACACCTTGTTTACCGAAGTGGCAAAACTACATTTGTCTGAACCGGCAAAGCCCTGATAAAGTTCTGATTGCACATATATTCCTTTTTTTACCTATACGATATTAAACTGCCTCTGTCTACACGATTAATTTTTTAGTACAAAACGGTTGGCTACTTGCGCAAGCGCTGCGAATGGTGCCACGCCCAAGCGTGGCAGCCCGAAGGGCCAAGCCATGAGCATAGCGACCCGGAGGGATGCGCCCAAAAGTGATGTCTCTCAAAATCAAAGGTAAAGGTGAGTGAAGTGAATTTATTATTCAAATACTCCATTGTCTGAATCACGGATTAGTAGGATTTCAGGATTGCATAGATTAACCTGGAGTGGAATGAAATCCGTGAAATCCATTAATCTGAGAAAATCCGTGATTCAGACGACTTATGATCTCCAGACACACATGGAGGGAATGTTCTTTATCATGTGAAATCCGTGAAGTCCAATAATGTGTTTTCGACGGAGGTACAGACAATTTCCATAAGAAAATTAGAGATGATGTGCTGATTACTCTTAACTTGATGATGTTTATTTATGATCTTACAGTATGAAAGCGATAAAAAAAGGCGACATCAGCCAGGAAGTTTTTGACCTCTATGATCAATATGCTCATAATCAACTGAGCCGTCGCGACTTTGTAGACCGGTTGTCGAATTACGCCGTCGGAGGCCTTACGATCACGGCTTTGCTTGAATATATTATGCCCAATTATCTTGAAAAAGTGCAGATCCGGCAGGATGATCCAAGGCTTAAAACAGAAGATATTATTTACGACTCTCCGAAAGGTGCGGGAAAAATGGGAGCTCAACTTTCCAGACCGGCTGAGCACCCGGATAAACTACCGGGTATTGTGGTCGTTCATGAAAACCGTGGTCTCACCCCGTATATTGCCGATGTAGGACGAAGAGCCGCATTAGCAGGGTTCATTTCGATCTCTCCGGATGCCCTCTATCCCCTGGGAGGCTATCCCGGTACCGATGATGAAGGCAGAACCATGCAACAACAACGTAATCGGGATGAAATTCTGGAGGATTTTATCGCTGCCTTTGATTATCTGAAGAATCATCCGGAGTGTAATGGAAATATCGGAGTTGTTGGATTCTGTTTTGGTGGATGGGTCTCCAATATGATGGCAGTTCGTATTCCAGATCTAAAAGCAGCCGTTCCTTTTTATGGTGGCCAGCCTCCTGCAGAAGAAGTGCCCGCTATCAGAGCCTCACTGCTGATACAATATGCTGCACTGGACGAACGTGTAAATGCCGGCTGGCCGGCATATGAAGAAACCCTAAAAGCTAACAATATTGATTATCAAGCATTTATATACCCGGATACCAATCACGGTTTTCATAACGATTCAACACCGCGATACGACGATGCAGCGGCCAACCTCGCGTGGCAGCGAACGATAGACTTTTTTAAGGAAAAGTTGAGATAAGTAATTGCATCTTTACCCTTCACAGAATTTTAGTTTTTGTTCCAATCGATAAAAGTTGAATCACACGATAGCAGGCTCAATAGCGCTTATTGTTGGCAAGATGCAAGAAAGGTGGACGCAATTTCTCGAAGATTTGAGTGGTGATAAGACTTAGAAAAGTTCATCACTTCTATTCAACAATCCGGTTAACCATAAATTTGAGGGTTATTTTGTGTAGTATAACCGGAATTTGATGGGGGTTTTGTTTTAAAGGAAATCCTTATATTCAAGAAAAATAGAATTGACCGGCTGCTGATCCGATTAAAATGCACAAAAATCTGAAGAAGATATTGGAAGTTGTTCAGGATTCGTCAATCTCAGACGAAGCAAAGGGCATAATAGCCAATGCCTGTGCGTCGCTGAAGGATGAACTGGATTTTATTAAATCGAATTTGGATTCTGCAGAAGAAAAGGAACAAAGCCATGCAATCCTCCTCGAAGGGGTGACGGCAGAATTGGAGGAGAAGCAAAGGGCATTGGTAGAAGTAAGGGCAGAGCTCACCGATGCATATGAAAAACTGAAAGCGGGACAAACCCGGTTGCTTCAAACGGAAAAAATGGCCACATTGGGAGAACTGACGGCCGGTATTACTCATGAGATCCAGAATCCCTTGAATTTTATAACCAATTTTGCTGAAGTGAATAGGGAGTTATGTGAGGAATTATTAGTAGAATTGGAAAAAGAGAATGGGGAAGAAGCTAAAAATCTGGCAACGGATTTTAAGGTTAATTCAGAAAAAATTCTTTACCATAGTCAACGGGCAGCGACTATTGTCAAGAGTATGCTACAGCACTCAAGAACCAACATGGGTCAGAAGGTGCTTACCGATATCAATTCACTCTGTGATGAGTACATGCGACTCGCCTATCACGGTATGAGGGCCAAAGATAAATCCTTCAATGTAAACCTGGAATCTTATTTTGATGATACCTTACTGCCCATTATGGTTGTCCCTCAGGATATTAGCAGGGTTTTGCTGAATTTGATAACCAATGCATTTTACGCAGTAGCGGAAAAAAGAAGTCACATGCAGCGTAATTATCTTCCCCAGGTGTCTATCATCACGAAAAATCAGAATGATTCACTAAAAATTCAACTAATTGACAATGGAAGTGGTATATCTGAGGAAATCTCCCAAAAAATATTCCAGCCATTTTTTACGACTAAGCCAGCTGGTGAAGGTACGGGTCTGGGATTATCACTTAGTTATGATATCGTAAAATCTCATGGAGGCGATATTCTCGTGGAATCGCATGAGAATATTGGTACCTCATTTACAGTTATTTTACCCATAAAACTATAGATTTGATTATGAAAATACTCGTAGTGGACGATGAAAAAGATGTGAGATTTTTATTCGAGCAACGATTTCGTAAAGAAATTCGTAGTCAGGAAATGTATTTTGTTTTTGCATACTCTGGCGAAGAAGCGTTGAACTATCTGAATGAAAATCCGCATGAAGCCGTATTAATTCTTTCCGATATCAATATGCCGGGTATGAGTGGTCTGGAACTTCTGGAAAGGATTAAAAAAAAGTTTCTTAAACCACCTCCGTTTGTCATGATGATTACCGCATATGGAGATGAAACCAATTATCAGAGTGCCATGAAATTGGGTGCCGATGACTTTCTTACCAAACCTTTGGATTTTAGTCAACTTAAGCAAAAACTAAAAGAAATCAACTAATGGCTAAAATATTAGTGGTCGACGATGAGGTCGATCTGGAAGTATTAATTAAGCAAAAATTTCGCCAGAAGATCCGGGAGAAGGAATATGAATTCATTTTTGCCATCAATGGAAATCAGGCACTGGAACGCTTAAAAGACCATCAGGATGTTGTCGTTGTACTCAGTGATATAAACATGCCTGAAATGGACGGTCTCACTCTTTTATCCCGATTAAATGAGAATCATAAGTTATTAAAATCTGTCATTGTTTCAGCTTATGGTGATATGGATAATATCCGAACCGCGATGAATTTAGGTGCTTTTGATTTTGTGACCAAGCCTGTAAATTTTCAGGACCTGGAGTTGACTATTGCTAAAACGATCAGTCATGTTAATCAGATCAAAGCAACCATTCAGGCCATCAAGGAAAATAACATATTAAAAATGTATGTAGACGAGACGGTCCTTAATTTTATGGGTACCCGCGAGTTTGAGTCAAGCCTGATGGTCAATGAAACAGTTGAGGCCACGGTAGTTTTTATAGATATTTGTAGTTTTACGATGATTAGTGAAAAGGAGTTTCCTGATGTTGTAGTTAAATTATTAAATAAATATTTTGATGTGATGGTCACGGAAATCATTGCTCAGGGTGGCTATATTGATAAATTTATTGGTGATGCCGTCATGGCGGTTTTTCGGGGGGATTTTCATCTCGACCGTGCTATTGATGCTAGTCTCTCCGTTAGAAATAAGATTTCACAACTTCCTGATGAGGAGGGCCTGGTGCATTTCTCTCCTAAAGTATCCATCGGCATTAATAGCGGAGAAATGATTTCAGGAAATATTGGATCTGCTAATTTACGACGGTTGGATTATACAGTGATTGGTGACAATGTGAATATGGCTGAGCGTCTTCAGTCAGTTGCCAAACCAGGACAAATTGCAATCAGCGAGGCTTCATATCAAAAGATCAAAGAGTTTTTTAAATGTCAAAGCATCGGCAAATTCACTTTAAAAAATAAATCAACACCATCGATTGTCTACGAGGTTTTAGAGTAGTAATATGAGAAAGGAGGATCAATATCCTTGTGTACATGAAATATCCGGAAAATACGAGAGAGGAGGATCTATATCCTCCGGCTTGGTGACATAAAAATCCCGGTTCCTATAACTCCTAAAGATCTACATCCTCCGGCTTGAAAACCAACAAATCTCAATTTATTCAGAATCCCTGGATATAGATCCTGGGTTCTCTGGTTAACTTGTAAGTACGGGTGAGGAGGATCTATATCCTCCGGGTTGGGACCACAAAAACCCTCTGGTACATGATCCCCGGAATCTAAACCTCTGCTTCAGAACTGAAAATTTTTATTTACCTTAAAAAATTGGACTTTTGCCTATCCAAGTATGAAAAGGATTACCATTGCCTATAGTCTGAACCTCCAGGAGAACATCGGTACATATCTGCCGTCTGCTTACTTTGTGGAAGAAAAGGGAGATGGCTCGTTGGGCTATATGGTGGCACGAGCTGTGCCAGATAATATTGCATCTTATGGTGTTCCGATTGCTGAAACACCAAATGAGGACTTGTTGCAGATATGTGATCACCTGAGTATACCTGCTCTGGAGGAAAAATACAATGCCCGGAATAAAAAGAAGATGTCACTCGCTCAGCTGTGTGAGGATCCTAAGGTGGGTGCTCTAATCGGTCAATATGTTGAACGAAAAATGCTCGGCTTTTTGGAACTGGTCAAAAGGTCGGGATTACCTCTGTGTTTAGATATCAAACGCCAGGTTTTTTTAGAACAGATCCGGATTCATTGGTCAGCTCCTGAGTTGATGCCCAGCCTTTATTTCAAGAAGATGAATACGGGCATTGAATATAGACTTCATCTTCAGTCAGGCGAACAAATCATCATTCCCCATGATCATGACGTGCATGTCATACTTGACAATCCGGGCTTTTTGTTGATCGACTACAAGTTGTATCTCTTGCAGTTAGTTAATGGAAATAAAGTCAAACCATTTATCAATAAGAAAGAGGTCTTGATTCCTGAGCGGATGACGAAGACTTATTTTGAGAAATTCATCATGGATGTTGTCAATAAAGTGGATATTGATGCCGAGGGTTTTGATGTCGAACAAATTGATCAGATCCGATCGGTAGCCACTTATTTTACAGAAGATTTTATTGAGAACAAATATATCCTCGACCTCACTTTTAACTACGGCGATTCTTATTTTCATGCTAGTAACTCAACCGGAAGACGCAACCGTCTGATGATGGATGCTGAGGGAAATGTCACGATCAAACAAATCGTTCGTTCGGAAAAGGAAAAAAAATATCTGGGAAAACTAGAGGAGATCGGCTTGCAGCGCAATGCTGCCCGAAGATTTTATCTGGACAATCCGGATGGTCGCTACAGTATCATTCAATGGGCGATTGATCATCGCGATTTTTTTGAGTCGCATAATATTATGCTTGCTCCACCAGTGATTAACGGTCATCCTGTGGTTATGGAGAAAGCGGAAATGCATTTAAATACGGTCATGGATAATGACTGGTTTGATATCAAAGGCAGCATCCAGGTCGGTAAATTCACGTTGTATTTTTCGGATCTGATGGAATCCATTAGGGATGATGATCCACTCCTGATTTTACCCGATGGAACCGTATTTATTATTCCCGAGAGTTGGATGACCAAATATAGTTCACTGGCTAAATTCGGCAAACGTAACGGACCGGATTTTCGAATTAATAAAAGTCAGTACACCTTGATGGAGGATACCGGGGAATTATCTCCGGGAATTCAGAAGATGGTTGTACAAGATACTGAAGTCGATTATGAACAGGATGCTGAACTAAGAGCGGAATTAAGACCATATCAGGTCGAGGGAATTAAATGGTTGCTCAGGCACCAGGCTAACGGGCTGGGTGCCTGCCTGGCCGATGATATGGGATTAGGAAAAACATTGCAAACCCTCGCTGTTTTGTGCAATAAAAAAAATCAACTAAAAGGTAAAGATCGAATCCGAGATTGTAATAACCAACTTTCATTATTTTATTCCGCGGGCACAGAATCATCCAGTCCCCTGCGTGCTCTGGTTTTGTTACCGGCATCCCTTGTATTCAATTGGGAGGAAGAAATCAGGAAGTTTTGCCCCCATTTTCTGATCTGTAGTTATGTTGGTGCAGACCGGAAAGGAAAAATCGAAAACCTAGATCAATTTGATGTGGTGTTGACAACCTATCAGACGGCCCTGAGAGATCTCGGGATTTTACAAAAAATCGACTGGGAATATATCGTACTTGATGAAAGTCATATGATCAAAAACCGGGAGTCAAAAATATTTCGGGCAGTTGGTACCCTTAAGACTGAACATAAGATCAGTTTGTCTGGCACACCTATCGAAAATTCATTGGCTGATCTTTGGTCGCAAATGCAGTTTATTAATCCGGATTTATTAGGTACTTTTTCTTTTTTTAAGGAAAATTTTCTTAATCCGATACAAAAGAACCGAGATGAACCGGCTCTCCGGCAATTAAGATCTTTGGTTGAACCGTTTATCTTACGGCGTCGCAAGCAGGAAGTAGCGAAAGATCTCCCGGAGATTACTGAACAGATCGAATATGTACCCATGACTATAGAGCAATCGGAGATATATGAACAGGAGAAAAGTGCCGCCAGAAATTATCTGCTGGAGATGTCAGAGCAGTCCCGTGATTATACCTTCCATGTACTCCGCTCTTTATTGCGATTGAGACAAATTGCAAATCATCCTGTTTTATTAAATCAGGATTATATGGAGGCCTCTGGCAAATTTAACCAGGTGCTGGTGGACCTTCATGAAATATTAAAGTCCGGTCACAAAGTCTTGATTTTTTCGTCTTTTACCTCCCATCTCGATTTATTTGCAAAAAAATTGCAGGAAGAAAAGATCCTTTATTGTCAGCTGACCGGTCAGACGGCCCAAAAAGACCGGCAAAAAGAAGTAGAACGATTTCAGGAAGACCTGGATTATCCGGTTTTCCTAATCTCGATGAAAGCCGGTGGTACCGGGCTTAATCTCACCCGGGCAGACTATGTTTTTATTTTGGACCCATGGTGGAATCCCTTTGTGGAGAAACAAGCCATTGCCCGTACCCATCGCATTGGAAGCGAGCACCCAATCTCCGTCATCCGTTTTATTTCAAAAGACAGCATAGAGGAAAAGATCATCCGGTTGCAGGCTCGTAAAACCCTGCTATCGGCTGAACTTATCGAAGATCAGCAGCAAGTCAATCTGGCTAAGGATGACCTGAAGTATTTATTGGAGTGAGAGCGATTGCAGTTTCTAACAGTAGCACGGTAATTCGTTGGAACTCAATGCATGACCTCCTGGACCAGGTCCCTGTGCTTTCAATTGTAAGAACTTAACCTCTGATAACCAGGTATATAATATATGAAAAATACAATGTAACCATGAACACACCCTGCCAGCGTTCAATTGTATGCCTTTTACCTACAAATAAAAACAGAAACAGAAGCAAACTGGAGAATATTGTCATTAGAAGATCGATATCGGAGCTGGTTTTAAACGGAAGGGGATTGAGCAGTGAACTTAATCCAAGGATCCAGAAAATATTAAAAATATTCGAACCGACCACATTGCCAATAGCGATGTCGCTTTGTTTTTTATAAGCAGCAACTGCCGATGTAGCCAATTCAGGCAGCGAAGTTCCAATCGCTACGACGGTCAAACCAATCAAAGACTGGCTTACGTTAAAACCCTCGGCGATCTTTACGGCACCGTCCACAATCCACTTGCCTCCCAGTACCAATCCTGCTAATCCAATCAAAATGAAAACAGTAGAACGTCCGGTTCCCATTTCTTTTATCTCATCTGTCCCTGTCTCACCGGTTGCTTTTGAAATACCGAAGGAGTAATAAAGAAATATGATAAAGAATGCCAGCAAGGCAAAACCGTCCGTCCGGGTTATCGCTGAATAATCCACCCCATCGATTCGCATATCATTGGCCATTACCGCAATAAGGAGGGCTGCCAGCAAACTCAGTGGAATCTCTTTCCAGACCGTATTTTCCCTGGTCGTAACAGGATAGATGATGGCTGAAATACCCAGTATGAGTAAGACATTGGCAATGTTGCTACCTAAAATGTTACCAATTGCAATCTCCGTATCCCCTTTAAGGCTGGCAAAAATATTAACAATGAGTTCAGGTGTAGACGTACCAAAAGCCACTATGGTAAGTCCAATCACAATGTTTGAAATATTATACCGTTTGGCTACCGATGACGCTCCATCGACCAGCATATCGGCACCTTTGATCAGGATTACAAAACCAATAATGAATAGAATGTATGTTAACATGCTTATTACCCAAATCGATTGATCTTCCTCCTTCAAGAAATTCTGGATTTTCCGCACTTGGGGAGCGCAAATTTAAGAGACTTCCTGATTTGAAGGGAAAAAACAAGGCTGGACTTTCGGTTTCTTAACCAGACTTCCAATCCGGGTATGTATTCTCCCTGCTGGTTAATTTCAACCGATCGAAAGTTTTATGGATCAGGAGCGCAAGCATCCCGGAAACTCTCCTGTCAACGACTCAATCTCCTTCGACGCCAAGAACCCTGTTTCGGATCCTAAACCAAATTGGCCCTAAAGAATGAATTTCGATTATCCAAATTGTTTGATCTGCAACCATAAGGAAAAGGAATTTAAAATGCCCTTATCATGGCTCAACCCGCTGTTAAATCAAAAAAAACAATTGTGAAACCATTAATATTTGATATTCCGGCAAATGATATAAAAATGAATTAAACGATCGGTTAAAATTGATCAATCCGGTATTAAAATCAACCGTTGTATTGTTAAAACCGAAATGGTGCTCACCGGACTGCGTGCTGACCGAAGCGTCAGTAGCGATAGTAGAAGCAGAACCACACATAACCGAAGCTACCTAAGGTTTCTGATGATAAGTATTGGTACAAAAGAACAAGTTAGATGTCATATTTATTTGCGAATCACAACACTAGATCAACGCTACATTCCTATAAAAGTATTGATTGTAGCTATGGTTGGCGGAACCTGCAAAGAGAACAATTAAAATGTTGTTCCCCTCATATCGATATGGTGGGCTAAATCAAATATAACCTCATAGAATAAAAGAAATGTATATGTTAATTATTTAATGTATCCATATAAATTGGTACAAAAGATGGAATCAATACTTTAAGAAATTCCTGGTCAAATCGACTCGGAGAAACTCTGCCCGTTGATCAGATGATTAGCTTCCTGGTTGGTAAGCTTTTACCTGCTGTTGCGGATAATTCAAAATATTTGTAACTTTCTTTAATAGCGGTTAAATCAGGATTGTGTAATGTATTGAATATCTGAAGAAGTTTTAACAGATTGATAACATATATAAGTACTAAATTGTATAGCTGATTGATCATCCTACCCTATTTTTCGGATGTCGATCAGGTGAACAGCTGAAACTATACACCATGAGATGCATTCTGAGACTATGTCTAGTCACAACCTTGTTTATCTTCGGTTTGCCGCTCAGGGCTGACATCACTGTCCTAACTTTTGAAGATATAAATAACAATGGGTTAAGGGAAAATGGAGAACCGCTCATCACCGGTTTGCAGGTCACTGGCTATGATGATAGTGGTAATGAACTTCCCTTTCTTGATGACGGTCTGGGTACTTTTGTCCTTCCGGACATCTTGTTTAGTGGCAGATTGAGAATAGTTGTTACTGGATACCATAATAATCTGCTACCAGGCAAAAATCGTCCAACTTCAGTCTTTTTTGCGATTGATGGTGACAAAATCAACGTGCCCGTGCTCCTCGAGCTACCATTGGACCCTAATTCTTCTAACATCTTAATTCCCTGCTATGAAAAGGGAGCTTCTCAACTTAAGAAAGACAGCCCTGCATTTGTTCGTTTTCCTTTTTCTGCCCGGGGTATTGCGGCTCAGTTTGGAGGTACGGGTCCTGATCCAATCAAAGACGCGTCCATTAGTGAAATAGGCTCGACCTGGGGGGTTACTTATCAGAGATCCCATCAGCGGGCTTTTACTGCTACCTTATTAAAGCGGCATGTTGGGGTTGGACCGCAGGGATTGGATGCCATTTATACATTGAATTATCACACTGGAAATCCGGAAATCAGTTATTTTAATTTGCAAGGTATGACACCTTCTGTAGGACCGCCCATAGATCTTGGCTCTGTCAGAAGAGAGATTGTCGATGTAGAGATCGATCAAAACATGCCATATGCACTATCTACAGTTGAAGATCGGGTCAGGCGTGCCAGTTACGATACGGATGCTTTTGATAAAGTCGGGAAAACTGCTTTTGGAGATATTGAGATGGGGGAGGACGGTCGTACACTCTGGATGATCAATCTACATCAACGATCCCTGATTTCACTGGATGTTGGTAATCAGGTCATCGAACCAACGGCAGCCTTACTGAAGCACTATCCGATGGATGATATTCCCGGATTACCAAACCTTTTTTTTCGCTACAGACAATGTATCAATGCCGGGGGTAACAGCAATTTGAATGGTTCAGAAGCATTTACAGATGCTAATGGAGTCGCGTGGGATAAAAATAAGCACTCCGTTGGCGGGTCATTTGGCTATATCAATTTTGCAGTGCAAAATTTATTAAATGAACAGGAGCAGACAAGTGGTAGCGATCTCTATCAGACTTTTCGCCGGGGCGATTTTATGTATGATATTCCTGTACCGGTAGATGAGCCATATGAAATTCTGCTGCACTTTGCAGAACCGGAAAACCTCATTGAGGGTGACCGTCTTTTTGATATTCTGCTGGGGGATGAGGTGCTGGTGGAAAACTTTGACATCGTGAAATTTGCCGGCGGGGCTATGAAGGCCGCAGTTTTGAAATTGAATGCTGTTTCCCGGAATGGTCGGATTCAACTCAGGTTTGTCTCGAAATTTGGAACAAAACGAAAGGAGGCTCTCCTTGCAGGATTGGAAGTGATTGGTCAAACGATCACTGAATCCGGAGTACTACGACCATGGGCCCTGGCATTTCACCAGGGTCGTGGATATGTTGGAGTTATCTCTGATGCTTCGTATTCGCAATCACGCGAGCACCTTTTTGCCTATTTGTTATCTTTTGATCCATCAGATGTCATGGCTGGTTTTACCGAAGAGTTAGCTTTTCCCCTGGGTTACCCACGGGAAAGAGCATCCAATGCACACTTAAGCATTCCCCAGCCACTTCGTTCTGCTGCCTGGGAACCCTGGGTAGCCACTTGGGAGGAAACGATGATTCCTACCCAGGGTGAAGCTCTTAGTATAATGGGAGGGCTGCTGTGCGCCTATGCCCAACCTATTTTCTCGGAAATCAGCTTTACTCCGGATGGTTCGATAATCCTTGGTTTAATGGATCGCTGGGCGCATCAGACAGGACATCTGAATTATACAACTGTTTTGGGCGATCGAACATTGTTGATTGGATATGCAGCTGGAGATATTCTGAAAGTATTCCGGGAGCCGGATGGTCAATATTTTCTCGAAAAGACAAATTCCGATGATGGTTTGTATTATCGAAATGACGATGGTCCAAGTTATCAGGGGGAATTCTTCTACGAAGAAAATTTTACCTCCCCTCTTGCGCATCATGGTGAAATTTACACCGGTGGCCAAGCTACAATACCTGGTTTGAACCTGGTTGCTGCTACTGTTCATAGTCCGATATTAACCCAGAATCCTTCATTCCAATTTGATGGATTGCTGACTCAGGGTTTGCATTTTTATGATTATAATACAGGTCGACGTGTCGGAGCCTACTTGTTTGTGGAACAATTCATTCTGGGAAAAGCCAATGGATTGGGGGATATTGCCATCATGGTTGATGCAGCCCCACCGTCTGTGGGCAACTATGTCTGGTGTGATGCCAATGGAAATGGAGTACAGGATCCCTCAGAATTTGGCATTGATGGGATTCGGATCTCTCTCCATGATCGGGAAGATGCTCTGATTGAACTCGATCATCGGATTACCACCAATGCTGGTCAATATTTTTTTGATAATCTTTTACCCAGCCATCACTATCAGTTACGCATTGATTTGGATGAACTCAAAGTCAAGGGATTCACGGGAGGTGTTTCACCCTTGCACACGACCGATTCACTATTCGATTCGGATGCTGACGATATCTCGTTACCCGGATATGCAGTCATAGATTTTTTCACTGGGAATGATGGCTTTAACAGGGATGACCTCGATTTTGGTTTCCTTGGACCTGAAGCTTTGGATGTTCAAAAGGTAATCTGTGAAGACGTTAATATCCTTCCTTTTGATCAGCCCTGTGCTGATTTTGATTTATCTGACATCAAAGACTGCGTCACAAGTACCCTAAATACCATTATAAGCATTTTTCCCTCAGTTACCGATGCAGAAGAGCTCACTAATGAGATCATTTCTGATATTAGGGTTTGTGGCATAGACTCAGTAGTCTTTAGCAGAGTGGCTATATCTGGTGATCCATATTGTTATGCTATATCGGAGATACATCTTATGGTCCAGCCCGGTGCGGGTGGTTTGATTGTAGATTTTATTGAACTGATTTGCCCGACAGATTTTTTTAACGCCCTTGCCTACTTACAGGGTCAGGGATTTAGAGGAGATGCAACTACAGAGTTTTTTGTGGACCCGGGTCATCTAATTGTTTTTACTGGTGATCCTTCTCAGGTTGATCCGGCAACATTTCCATTTACCCTCTATTATGATGATACCATCATTGATGGTGGATGCGGTGTTCCGGGATCAATCACCCTGACAGCTATTCCTGAAACCGTCATATTTGGCGGTAGGGATACTTCCCTGTGTGGCCTCGATTGCATCGACCTGACTCTGCTGGGAGCCACTTTTTTTGCGAATGGTACCGGGGCAGAAGAAGCTGTTTGGTCAACTTCCGGAACGGGCCGGTTTGTCGATGATACTACCTTTGCCGGAGCTCATTTTTACTGTCCCGATGAAGGTGACCTGGCTTTAGGCCGGGTGATCCTTACTTTGACCGTTTTGGATGACCCCTGTGTCAGTCCCCCGCCATCATCATCCGTCGAAATAACTCTAACTGCCGGAACACCAAGCTTTCTTCCCCATGCCCGTGACACAATTGATTGTTACCATCCCTTTGCAACCGATCCGGCCGCCTTTGATACATTTCCCGGATGCCGTTTAGTGATTGAGTGCATCGATACATTGATCGGGGTGGTGACCGACTATGAAATTCTCATCGGTGATTGCACTGATATTATTAAGGAAATCAAGAGAACTCTAAGGTTCGTCTATAACCATCAGGAGTTTTTTTGCATGGATACCATTTCTGTCCGGGCTTTACCAGATACCCTGATCTGCCCACCCATGATGGATAGCGTATATTGTGTGCCCGGATATCAAAGGGATGAAAATGGACATCCTTCTCCTTTGGAGACGGGGTTTCCGACAGCAGGAGGTATTCCTCTTTGGCCTCAACTTCGTTGACATGTTTCCTGGGCTCCAGCCTCGCAAAAAAAACAGACTCATGGTGACTACCCAGGTTAATGCGCTCAATATCATCGCAAAGATCTACACCACATGCGGTCGCCCAATCAGCCCTTCTGGCCAGCATCAATGCAACTCCACAATTATCCCACGAACCCTCATCAAAAGCACTGGCAGGGACCCAAATGATTGAATCTGTCACTGTAACATTTAATCCT
>JBGTCB010000477.1:0-2480 GCA_041748995.1 Saprospiraceae bacterium
CTGGACGAACAGCTTGGCAACAATGTTTCAATACAAATTGTTGATGCATTGGGTAAAGTGCTATATTTGGCTGGGGAAGGGGTATTCATCAATGGTGAAGCCATGATTGACCTAAGCCATGTGAATGCCGGAGTATATTTAGTTCAATTAAGCACTGAGCACGGAAGCGTGAGCAAACGTGTTGTAGTAAATAAATAGAAGAAACGAATATTGAATAGGAGGGGCCTTTAGGTTCCCTCTTATTTGATATTTAATACAAAAAACCAAACCAACTACTTAAACAAGAAATATGATGAAAATTTCTACCTTTATAACACGAAACAAGAAAAGACCCTTTCTGAAGGTTCTCGCTTTTGCTGTTGTTGGCGCCATTTCGCTGACACATATGGCTATTGGCCAGTCTACAACCCCGCCCAGCGGCTATTGCTCAACGACCCATACCAGTATGGGAAATAATGGTTGTGCAAATAACTGGGGCTTCCACTTTTTAAAAGTAGGTCTGGAGTCCTGGACACATAATGTGCAGTGTAATACCTCAACGGTTTACCGCAATTGGAGCAATATGGGCAATATAGGTACCCTGAGTCAGGGTGGAACCTATACCGTAATGTGCCAGACTGCATCAACTATCTATCCTACCTCAGGTGCAGCGTGGATTGATTGGAATGGAGACGGACAATTTACCACAGACGAATATATTGGAACAAACTCTACAGGAACCACTGCACCTACTTTTACCCGGTCATTTACTGTTCCCTGTAATGCCAAACCAGGAACTACGATAATTCGTTTTCGCTGCGACTATTATACTGCTTTAGGATCTAGCAGAGGTTGTGCGGGTACAAATAATAACTATGGTGAGACCATGGATTATATTGTAACCATTGCCGGATCTTCAAACCCTACTGCAAATTTCAGCATGCCTGATACGGTTTATCAGAATTCACCTGCCTTATTTGTGAACGCTAATCAGATTGGTTACGTATCACACACATGGGATGTAATTTCTTACGGTTCAAATCCTGATGCAACCACCGTAAACTATACCGGTGTTTTTCCAATTACAGGTGCTTACCAATTGAGACTGAGCAGTACCAATTGCCAGGGAACAGCAACCACAACCAAAAACTTTAATGTGGTGGCGCCGACCTCATCGCCTAAGGCTAATTTTGTAGCCAGTCTAAATAGCGTGGTCTATAATGGTATGGATCCCATTTATATTGACTTTTTTGATCTGACGCAATATGGACCAACTTCATGGGATTGGGTAATGACTCCCGACTGGTCCACAGGGGCCCCTTATATCTGGATGACGAGCAATTTTGACCAGAACCCTGCGGCATTTTTCTACGATTTTCAAACCTATGATGTTTGCTTAATTGTTTCAAACAGTGCAGGAACCGACACATTATGCCGTTATTCCTATATTCAGATTACACCGCCGACTGCCGGTGGGACTTTTATCAATATTTTAGGTCAGAATGCCGGCTCAACATTGGATTCAGGTTATATCTATGATTCTGGTGGACCTTCTGATCCATACGAGAACAATGAATTTTTTCAGTTTCTCATCGAACCTTGTGGTGCTACTAAGGTCAATTTAACTTTTCATGAGTTCGATCTCGGTACCGGTGATAATCTGACCATATATGATGGCAGAAACAGTTCTGCAAAATCCATTGGATCTTATAGTGGAACAACTCTCCCTGCTTCAATTTCCAGCACTACAGGCACCTTGTTTCTGGAGTGGCTTTCGAATGCTACTAATACCGGACCCGGGTTTAAGGCTTCCTGGAGTTCTGTAATTGCCAATAATGGTGCACCGGATGCTGATTTCATACTTCCTGATACCATTTATTCCTGTTCAGGCGGAAATGAAATTGAATTCTTAAACAGTTCCCGTGGAGTTGTTCCGGGACAGGCGTCATACGACTGGATTTTTGAATATGACCCAAACGTAAGTTACCCGACAGGTTATGCTGATTTGAAAAATGAAGAAAGCCCAAGCTGGCAGTATTTTGTCAATGGAACTTACATAGTGAGAATGGTTTTAAAATCGTGTGAAGGAAATGACACCATTGTAAAATCGTTTGTCATCGCTAACACTAACAACACTCCGAAAGTTGACTTTACAACTTCCGAGCGTATCCTGAAGGTAAATCAAACGTCTACTTTTAAAGCCAGCGGTATCGCCGCCTGTTCTTATGAGTGGAAAATTACACCAACAACCTATTCGATTGAGAATGGAGGATTGCATACAGATAAGCAAATTACCGTGAAATTTGAAGCTCCAGGTTCTTACAGTATTAAGTTGATTGGATATAACGACAACGGTTCGTCCTATAAAGAACGTACCAACCATGTTGAAGTAATTGACTACTGCAAACCTGCCGTACTATACCCAACAGTAGCGGATGTGGGTATTGTTAATTTTGAGTTTGAAAATATCGCAAACGAAACTCAGGCAGGAAAATCTCCCG
>JBGTCB010000478.1:0-3318 GCA_041748995.1 Saprospiraceae bacterium
TGGTCAGCCAACATTTACAATCTGGTACATCATTTTGATCCGGAAATCGTGATCATTGGAGGGGGCATTATGAAAGGCGGCGGCTTGATCGTCAGTCATGTCCAGACATTTATTGACCGTTATTGCTGGCAAACTCCCGGATCTGTCAAAGTAGCTGAAGCGGAGCATAGTGAGTTTGCCGGGATGTTAGGAATGGCCTGTCTGGCAAGTATGGAAGATCAGGATCCGTAAAAGGTAACATTTCAGAGTGCAATCTCGCGGTCATTCATTTGTTTTCCTCCTGGCGTACTTCTTCCTTCATCAATATACCTCTGCATCAAAGTGCGGAGGTTCTGAACAACATCCGGATTCATTTCGGCAATATTATGATTTTCTCCCGGGTCGGTTTGGAGATGGAATAACTGCACCGGGGGTAAATCCTGGCTTACTGCCTCGGAAGGGGTTGGGAAACTCCATCCTCCGGAGCCCGGACAAAAGCAGATTTTCCAATCTCCCTGCCGCAAAGAAAAACACCCGTCAATTGAATGATGTACCGTGGCTTCGCGGATGGGGGTTGAATCAGACGGGTTTAAGAAAAGCGGTAACAGATCATAACTGTCTTCACCTGCCTGATCGGGTAGAGAAGAACTGACGATTCGGGCAACCGTAGCGAGGAGATCAATCAGGCAGATAGTTTGGCTACTCGAAGAACCAGCCTGAATCTTGCCCGGCCATTTGGCCACAAAAGGTATCCGGTGGCCACCCTCGTAAATGTCGGCTTTATGACCCCGATAGATATAACTGGGATTATGCCCTATTGCTTCCAGTTCGGCAAAATCTGCCATGGGGCTACAACCATTATCGCTGGTAAAGATGACCAGGGTATTTTCAGAAATACCAAGTTCTTCTAAGGTTGCGGCGATCTGACGTACGACATCATCGACCATCAATACAAAATCACCATATTCATTGGTGCCGGATTTTCCCAAAAATTCCGAAGTTGGCAAGATCGGAGTATGGGGTGCGGTCAGGGGAAAATATAAAAAGAAAGGCTCTGGATCCCGGCTGCTCTTTTCAATATATTCAATTGCTTTTTTAGTCAGAACCGGCAGCACATCTTCATGGACAAAATCATCACCGATCACACTTTTACGCCAGAATTTCTTACCCTGCATGGCTTCGATAGTATCGATGGAAATAGCGGTGATTCGGTCGTTCTCAATATAGAAATAGGGAGGAATATCCAGGGAAGCTGTAATACCAAAGAAGTAATCAAATCCATTCTGAACCGGTCCATTTTTTATCGGCAGGGTAAAATCATAGGCTCCCTCCGAATTTCTACCCCAGTCCAGGCCCAGATGCCATTTGCCGATGCACGCAGTGTTGTAATTCCGGGCTTTAAGACAGCTGGCAACTGTCATTCGCTCCGGGTCAATTAAGTGTTCATCGTAGGTCCAGGTAACTCCCTTGTCCAGCCGCGTCCGCCAGGCATAACGACCGGTCAAAATACCATAACGGGTCGGTGTACAAACCGAAGAGCCACTATGGGCATCCGAAAATAACATGCCATCCCGGGCAAGGGCATCAATAGCCGGAGTTTGAATCTTCGACTGGGGGTTATAAATGCTCACATCTCCGATACCCATATCGTCTGCCAGGATGAATATGATGTTTGGCAGATTATCGGACTTTTTGTCGATGGATGAGGTGCAACCCAGTTGGAAAAAGGAAATACTGACGAAAAGGAAACTGATCTTCATATTCAATTATCAGAATTGGATGGAGAAGATATTTGAAAATCATCAAAATTCAAAGTGTGGCCAATACCTGTAGATTTTCTTCCGCTAAACAAATGGCCTTTTATTATTTGACAAGGATGGCCATCTTCGTTTTTCAAAATCAGATCCGACAAAACCTATGAGCACCTAATTAAAGTCATTGCTTCAGGCAGGTTGAAAAAATAATTGAATTATTGCAGGTTATTGGTCACCAATGAAATTAGGGCACTCCTAAAAACCCGTTCAATTGATTCGTTTATGATTTCGGATCTTCCATTTCGCGCAACATCTCCTTCAGACTGGTGAATCCTCTTTTTGCTACGATAATAGTGACAACCAGGTACCAGATTACTATAATGGAGAGAATGACCAGCCACATATTTTGCAGGAACATTATGTTTTGATTTTAACGGGATTTAATTGATATTTTAATTTACTGCCAACATACATGGCGAGGGCAGTGATAATATAGGTTGCCACCGCTGATTTATAGGGACCCACTTCATTAGCCAGCGATTGGGTGGCCGGGAGCTGCTGCATAATCAGGAAGGTAATCGGAATCAGGCAACCAAAAAAGATAGCACCGATGGCTCCCCAACTATTGGCCTGGTCCCAATAGCAGGCGGCAATAAGAATGGTACTCATGCTGCTTAAATAAATCGTGGCGGTCACCTGCAGATAAACCCAGAGATCACCTTGAAGTGGATACCACAGTCCATAAACCAACAGAAAGATTCCAATCAGCGCAATCAGGATCCGGTTCGTGCGAATTCCTTTTTTTTCGGACCATTTTCGCTTGTGAATGGGCTCCATAATATCATTGTAAATAACCGAACTCCAGGCCAGCATATACGATGAATTGGTCGACATATCGGCTGCCAGCATTCCTGCAATTAACAGCCCCAGTATGCCACTGGGTAACACAATGGCCAGAAAACTAGGCAAAGCCAGAATCTCCCTTTCCGGTGCATTACCGGTCGTGGAGAAATAGTAAAGCGCACCAATACCCAGAAAGGCAGGAACAATAAACCTCACCAGAAAAAATGGTGCGGTAGCCTGATAAATGCGTTGCCCGGTACGGGTATCTTTGGCGGCCAATACCCTCGATATGGTTGTTTGCCAGGTTAGTATGCTTGCCACGGCCAGGAGAATGTCCAGTATGATCCGGTCCAGTCCGTAAGCATTTCCTTCAAAGGGGTTAAAGGCTGCCCGTCCATAGCTGTCAGTCAAATGCCGGGTCAGAGACGACCACTCAAACGTCCAGGCGACCAACATCGTGGTAATAAGTAGTCCGGCACTCATAACTACAAATTGCATGTAGTCGGTGACCATCACGGACAGCATTCCCCCCAGAATCGTGTAAATCGCGACGATTATGAGGATGATGGTCATCATGGCCTCAAGATATCCGGGAGGTAATCCAAAAATCGTCGTCAGAAAATCACCCCCCATCCGGAGAAAGACCCCCATATTAAGCAAACCACCCAATACGATCACTACTCCGCTGGCCCAGCGCACCTTCTTGCCAAATTTCTCTTCAAAAAACTCCGGAATAGTAGTC
>JBGTCB010000479.1:0-5046 GCA_041748995.1 Saprospiraceae bacterium
AAAACAAAATGGCGCTTTGGCAGAATTGGGTGATGAAGTTTCTGCCGGAGATCTGATCGCTTATAGTGGGAATACCGGCTGGACCACCGGGCCACATCTCCACCTGGTCATATTTGTACCTGCCGTCAATAAGAGAAAAACTATTCCTACCTTGTTTAAAATTGGTGAAACCCAATCCGAAGAACTGCAGGAAGGTAAGTCATACACCCGTTACTGATTGCTGGCAAATCATCATATTCATTACTAATACCGAGTTCATTTGAAGAGAAGAATACTTGACAAGATCGGTCCGGGACTGATCACCGCGGCATTAGTCTTTGGCCCGGGCAGCCTGACCGTTAACACAAAGCTGGGAGCGTCCTTTGGATACAGCCTTCTATGGGTGATTTTCATCTCCATCCTCTTCATGATCAGTTTCACCAATTTATCTGGGAGGATCGGTTGCCTTACCAGCGAGTCATTGATGCAGCAGATTTCCCGTATTTATGGAAAATGGACAGCTTTTCTTCTGGGTATCGGCATTTTTTTTATCGGTTCGTCCTTTCAGGCCGGCAATTCTATTGGTGCCGGGGTTGCTTTTTATGAGATGTTTGGTATCTCCAATTCATTTTGGATTGTTGTCGTATCGGTCATCGCCGTGGGCGTGGTTTATGCACGCTCATTTTATAAGGTCCTGGAACTCGTCATGAGTTTTCTGGTAATCATGATGTTGGTTTGCTTTTTAATTACCCTTATACTGAGCAAACCGTCGATCAGTGGCATCCTTAGCGGATTTCATTTTGAGCTACCGCAGGGTTCAGATCTCCTGGTCGTGGCGCTGGTAGCTTCGAGCTTTTCTATTGTCGGTGCATTCTATCAGAGTTACCTGGTACAAGCAAAAGGTTGGACCCAGGACCAGATGAAAACTTCAAGAAATGAGAGCATCCGGGGTATTGTCATTTTAGGTCTTTTGTCATCGATGGTCATGCTCTGCGCCGCATCAATATTGCATCATCAAAATATTGAAGTGAACCATGCCGCAGATCTTGGTTTGGCACTGGAACCACTTTTTGGTGAAACGACCAAAGTGTTGTTTATGACCGGATTATTTGCCGCATCTTTTAGCTCTCTCCTGGGGAATGCGACAATCGGGGGCACCATACTAGGTGATGCATTTGGATTTGGACACAGCCTGCAGTCTCCCAAAGTAAAGTCTATGGTTGTACTGGTCATTATTTTCGGTAGTGCGATCGCCGTGATATTTGGCAAACTCCCCCTGCAATTGATCATCTTTGCACAGGCAATCACCATTATCGTTGCTCCGGCAGCGGCACTGTTCCTTTTGCTGTTGGCTAATCGCAAAGATGTTATGAAGGAAAAGGTTTATACTTTAAAAAACAATTTGCTGCCGGTAAGTGGTTTTCTACTTTTAGTAATTCTGGCCTTTTTTCATTTAAAGAGATTAATCTTTATTTAGGTAGGAAGTTGTGAGAAAATTTTCCAATTAATTAAAATTAAAGACATTGACATGATTCAGGGAGGAGATTATTCTAATATTTTCGAAAATCGAGCCATCAGACCGGAATTTACCGGGAGGGGAAAATGAGTAAATCCCTGATCGGAAATGTATTTTTTTTGAATTAAAAAGGACATCATTAAAATATGACTTTGATAAATGACGAAAACGAACTGGATCGTCTCCTGACTACACCGTCAGACCGGTTGTTGGCAGACATTAAAAAAATTAAAGGAAGTACCCTTATTTTAGGCGCTGCCGGAAAAATGGGCCCAAGTCTGGTGACTCTTATGAAAAAGGCGATGCATCTTTCCGGTCATACGGGAAAACTTTATGCCGCTTCCAGATTCTCTAATCCCGAAAACCGGAAATATCTGGAAGATCATCAGGTAGAAACCTATGCCGGGGATTTGTTAGATGAGACGTTTCTGCAGAAGCTTCCCGATGCAGAAAATATTATTTATATGGCGGGTCAAAAATTTGGGACCACCGGCAATCAACCGGCTACCTGGGCGATGAATGCATGGCTCCCCGGACTGGTTTGTCAAAGATTTCGCCAATCAAATATCGTAGCATTCTCGACCGGAAACATATATCCGCTCATGCCCACAGATTCCTCCGGAGCTACCGAGCAAACTCCTCCGGCGCCAATTGGCGAATATGCGCAGTCATGCCTGGGCAGGGAACGAATTTTTGAATATTTCTCTTCGACGTTTCCTACTCCGGTTTTAATATTCCGGTTGAACTATGCATTGGATCTGCGCTATGGGGTCTTAAATGATCTGGGTCAGAAAATCTGGAAAGGAGAAGTCATTGACCTGCGGATGGGTTTTGTGAATGTCATCTGGCAGGGAGATGCCAACGAATTTGCAATCCGGAGCTTGTTGCATTGCAGTACTCCGGCACACTTTCTCAATGTCACTGGCACTTCGGTTCTTCCAGTCAGGGATCTCGCTGAAAAGCTGGGAAGTCTGATGGGTAAGAAACCAGTTTTAACCGGCAGCCCGGAACCGACTGCCCTGCTGAGTGATGCATCGCGGTCATTTGAATATTTCGGTAAACCCCTCATCTCCGTGGACCAAATGTGTACCTGGACAGCACATTGGATAAAGCATGGCGGTAAATTATTGAATAAACCCACCCATTTTGAAACAAGAGATGGAAAATTTTAAATAAAGGACACCCCTTAAAAACGGATAATAAAGAAATATACATGAAAATCCTGCAAAATAAAATACGCCGGAAATTAATGCGTGGCACGGTGATTCCTGCCCACCCTTTAGCATTAAAAGAAAACCGTCAAATTGATCAGAAAAGGCAACGGGCATTGACCCGGTATTATCTCGATGCCGGAGCGGGGGGTATTGCAGTCGGCGTACATACCACTCAGTTTGCCATCAGGAATCCGGAAGTAGATCTTCTAAAGAAAGTACTCTCATTGGCTATGGAAGAAATCGAGCTGAGCGGGAAGAGCAATATCATTAAAATAGCCGGTATTTGTGGCAAAACGAAACAAGCGGCTTCGGAAGCAGAAATGGCTTCGGATTTGGGTTACGACCTCGCCTTACTTAGCAATAATGACCTGCAGGCACTTTCAGAAAAAGATTTGATAACCCGGGCTCAGGAAATCAGTCAGATCATGCCCATTTTTGGTTTCTATTTACAACCTGCAGTGGGTGGAAAAATACTATCCCGTAAATTCTGGGAAAAATTCAGCGAAATTGAAAATGTGTATGCAATTAAAATTGCTCCGTTTAATCGCTATCAGAGTCTGGATGTGGTACAAGCCGTATGCTCCTCCAGTCGAAATGAAAACATTGCCCTTTACACCGGCAATGACGATAACATTTTGCTGGACTTACTAACCACTTACGAAATTATGACACCGAACGGACTGGTTAAAAAAGATATCGCAGGGGGCCTTTTAGGCCATTGGTCAGTATGGACACTCAAAGCAGTGGAACTATTACGAATGGTCAGAAAAATCAAAGAAAAAGGAGCGCCCATAGATCTTCAGGTATTAACCCTGGCACAACAAATTACCGACAGCAATGCAGCATTCTTCGATGCCCAAAATCAGTTTAAAGGATGCATTGCGGGTCTCCATGAAGTTTTGAGAAGACAAGGACTCTATAAAGGCACCTGGTGCCTCGATCCACAAGAACAGCTATCAGCCGGTCAGGCGGATGAAATCACCCGGGTGTACCAGGCATATCCTCATCTTCACGATGATAAATTTGTGAAGAAGCATCTGAAAAAATGGCTAAAAAAATAACAGGTATCGATATCCGCTCTATGTCTCCTGATGATATAGAACAGGCGATGTTGCTGGTCAGGTCTGCAGACTGGAATCAAACACCTCAGGATTGGCAGATGCTTTTAAGTACTCCCGGCAAACATCTGGTGGCGACCATCGACCAAAAAATTGCAGGCACGTTATGCTCCCTCGATTACCATCAGTTTATCTGGATAGCTATGGTTCTGGTGGATCCGTTGTACCGGCGCCAGGGTATGGCCACCAGACTGATGAAAATAGTTCTTGAAAACTATCCGGAAAAGGTCCTTCGACTGGATGCTACCACTGAAGGAGCCAAAGTGTATGAGCCATTCGGTTATAAAGCCGTTGACTCTTTATCCCGGTGGTACCGCGAATCTACCCTGGCAAAAAGCCGTACTAAGACATCCAATCAAATCCCGGCAATTTCAATGGCAGATCTGGAGGCTATCGGCAAAGTCGACGCAAGCGTATTTGGTGCCGATCGCACACCGCTTTTAAAGTGGCTTCAAAAAAATAATACCACGCATAACCGTGCTCTGATGCAGGCTGACAAACCTGCTTATGTCTTCGGTCGTCCGGGTTATCACGCCTGGCAAATCGGACCTTTGGTTGCGGATCATTCAGACCAGGCAGAAACGCTGCTAAGTGATGTTCTGCAATCTTTTCCCGGCCGTCCTTTTTATCTCGACACTTTCAATCATGAGGAATGGCTACTACGACTGAAACGCTTAGGTTTTAAAAAACAGCGGGATTTTGTCCGGATGCAGTTGGGGTCGGATGAGATTTTGGGGATCCGTGAAAATCAATTTGCCATTGGTGGTCCGGAGCTGGCTTGAGCTTCGATGTCTTTGTATGGAACGAGGAGTGAGATCATTGAACAATGAAAAAAATGCAGCATTTCATTCTTCAAAAGTTGGATGACATTTTTTTCTTACGATTGATTGCTCATGATTTTTCGCTTACTAAAATAAATTTATAACTATAGTTAAATTGGGTGCCAGACTACAAGTGCTCAAACCTCAATTAGCCTTCCAAAAATAGGGCGTAAACAAAATCAGAATAGTAAATAGCTCCAGCCGGCCCAGGAGCATCAGGAACATCAGTACCCACTTTATCGAATCACTCAAATGTTCAAAATTATTCAGCGGACCAACCGACCCGATGCCCGGACCAACATTTCCCAGACTGGTAGCCACAGCCCCCATTGCCGACAAAAGATCCATGCCCAATCCGGAAACGATGATCGTTCCGATGACAAATACACCGAGATAGA
>JBGTCB010000480.1:0-4768 GCA_041748995.1 Saprospiraceae bacterium
GATGGTCTGACCGGCAGGTAATTCATCTGATCAATTTTTCCAATACCAATGATTTAAACTGGAGGGATTCCTTTGGTAATCAGACAAAACCGGAAACAAAGAAAAACCTGAAAGTAACCATTCAAGCCGATCGATTACCCGGTAAAATTTGGTTTGCCTCACCAGATGATCAGGGTGGCAGTGCCAGGGAATTACCATTTACAATGGCAGGCAGTGAATTAACCCTGACTATCCCCACACTTCAATACTGGAGTATGATTGTGATCGAGTTCTGAATATAGGCACTACCAACAACGATGAGCCATTAATCATCCCTCAAATTTTCACCGGATTATTCATTGCTGCTCTTATTGTATGAAGTGAACCAATTCTGCTCGGGGAATAATCATTTAGGTTAGGAATCGAAATACAGATGATTAATGCAAGAAACAATCTCTTAATAACAACTTCATTTTTTCCCGGCCCATCTTACGCATCAGTCTGATATTCTGTTCCGGGATACTGTTTATATCAGGATGGTTATCAATCGCCAGAGTCAGGCTCGCTTCTCTGAGAATATGTAGCATTGGATAGGGAGATCGGTTGGTGTAGTTTTCGACGTCATCTGGTGTTGATTCAGCAAATTGGTAATTGGGATGAAAACTCGCAATCTGAAAAACACCTTCCAGATCCAGTTGCTCCAGAAGAGCATCGGTATAGACGAGAAATTCATTATATATATAAAAGTCTTGCAAAACATTAGGATGAATTAATAAGGTGGTTTCCACCTCATCATCTCGCATTGCAAGTTCTAATTCAGCATGCAGATCCGTCAACAATTGTTCTTCACTTTCTGCTTCTGAAACACTATAACGTATGCGTCCCTGGACCTCTGCATGTTTGGAAAATGGGCATAGATTTAGTCCGATCACCACCGAGTTCACCCACTTCCTGGTCGTCCCGATAATATCTTCATTATTCATTCCTGGTAATTTTAAGATATCTGGTTGACCTTGAAATTATGAAAATACTTCCTCCTGGATTAACTAAGCGTGGTTGTAGTGGGAATGCCAGCCAAATATATACCTGTCACTTTTCAATATTTTTCCTCACTACCGCTATTTCGGATCCACTGCATAATAAGCTTCCAGGGTAGCCATCTCCCCTTCTTTGCCGGGTTTGCTGGTGCCATGTTCCAACCCCACAAAGCCGCGATAGCCTTTATCATAAATATGCTGCAGGACTTTCCGGTAATTTATCTCACCCGATGTAGGTTCCTTTCGACCGGGAGTATCCCCCATTTGAAAATAGCCAATTTCTTCCCAGACATAATCGAGAGTGGGTAATAAATTGCCTTCCTGAATTTGCACATGATAAATATCATAAAGGATTTTTAAGTTCGGGCTGCCCACTGATTTGACCAGAGAATAGGCCTGAGGTACTGTATGTAAAAACATTCCGGGATGGTCGATTTTATGGTTCATGGGTTCAATCACCGTCATGATTCCCAGGGGTTCATAAATTTCAACAACCCGTTTTAACAAATCAACGGCGTTAGCCATCTGAAAATCATAAGGCAATTTCGGATCGGACATTCCCAGTACATTATGCACAATTTTTGTATTCATCCTTTTGGCAATCTCCACTGAATTCCGGATATCTTTTAATACCTCATCACGTAAGGCATCATCTCTTCCGGCAAAAGTCACATCTTTAAAAGTCAGCGTGCCCACAAACTGCCCAAATTCCATACCCAGTGACTGAATTGCTTTGCTGATCCGCTCCTGTTCTGCTATAGGGTGAAACTTTAATCCGGTGTTCTCCCAGGCCCAAAATCCCTGATCATGCGCCCATTTAAGCTGATCTACCAGATCGGCTCCTCCCACATCCGCAAATAATCCGAAGTCCGGAGAGAATTTCATTTTAAAAGGTGGATGCTGAAAACGGCTTTCTGCCCTTACTGAAGGAAAAAAACCTGCACCAACCGTTGTCCCGGCGATCAATGTTTTCTTCAAAAAGTTGCGACGATGCATAGAGTTAAATTGTTGAATTTATAAATTCCATTTACCGAAGTAAAGCTTCATCAAGATCCGGATCCTGATCCTGCCCTAAAATAAATGCCATCAGATCGGCCATCTCCTGTTGGGTTAAGATTTTGTCCAGACCCTGAGGCATCATGGAAATATCTGACATCTCACGGGATATAATGTCGCTAACCGGTATTCTTACTGTCGTTTCCGGAGCGGTATTCAGCAAGATCATTTCCGGGGTTTCTTCTGCAATGATACCCCGGTAGGTCGCATCGTTGGTGCTGATTTCATAGGTCTCATACTCGCGCACAAAACTGACGCTGGGATATACAATAGCTTCCAAAAGATCATGTACGGACCGGTCGCGCTGGATGGAAGTCAGATCCGGTCCGAAGGTTCCTCCTTCCAGACCCACTGTATGACAAGTATTACAAATGGCTTTGCCAAAGTAAATTCTCCGGCCATTTTCAATATCACCCTGGACTATCTGTTTTTCCAATTGGTTCAGGTAGGTCAGTCTTTCCCCCTGGGCAGTCGTTAAAACACCAATCAAACGATCAATTTCCGGCTTCAGTTCCGGAGGATAATCTTTAAACACCAGTCGAATATTCTCTGCTGAAAAGTTTGCCAGACCAGAAGAAACTGCAAGACTTTGAATAAGTGCTTCACCCACTTCCCTACTATGCGCTCCTTCAAATAACGGAACAATCCGGGGTAAAATAAAAGCATCGGCATTGGGTAATAATTCATCGGCTACGACCAATAATTGGCGGCCATTCAGATCCCGTGTGTTCAAAACATGAGCCGCAGCCAGTTTCACCCGAACCCCGTCATCTCCTTTCAAAACGGAGCTGAGAAATGTGAAATCGTTTTCTTCCCAGATCGAGTCGCGGCCGGTGAGAACCTCCAGAGCGGAAATTCGAACTTCGACCGGTTGATTTGCGTTATCAGAAAGCTCCCTTAACTGACTATCCAGATCTCGAATTCCCCTCCGCTGTAAAAGCTGTAGAATTTCCGATTTCTCATGAAGTGTAATCGAGGCATTTGCCAAAGCTGATCTTAACGTACTAATCCAGGTTTCGGGAAATCGATCAATCTCACAGGCAGTCATTACTTCCAGCATGAATCGCCTCGTTGAAGCATCTCCCTTTTCCATCTCATCTCCAATAAACTTCTGGATCTTTAAATCATGGCAAAAAGCAACCAAAATCTTCTTTACCGGATCCCGGTATTCAGGATTCAAATCATGATCATAAAATTGGTTTTGAAGAAATTCCAAAATATCACCTGCCCAGGCTGGATGATGGGGAGCAATCCATAAGGCCGTGTTTCGCAATACCGAATCCGGATCGGTCAGATATTTAGTCAACTGGCTGGCCAACAAGGGTGATCTCGGCATTTGATCCAGTGCAATCAAAGCAGCTCTTCGCACCTGGGGAGATGGATGATCAAGACTGCGACTCACTAGCTTCGGTTCATTGAGTACTATCAGAGAATAAATAATAGCGTGTTCAATAAACCGGTCGTGGTTACCTTCAGACGCCTCCAGCAAACCGGCTATTGCCCGGGTTTCACCGATCTGACCTAAAGCGGTAGCAGCCTGTCTTTTTGCGGCACCTTCACCAGTCTTCAGTGCATCCAGGAGGGCGTCGACAGAAGTCTGATCTTTGGCCAGGCCAAGGGACCGGGCAGCTGCAACCTGTACAGGCAAACCAGAGTCTTTCAAGGCATTTCGCACGAATGAAAGTGCTTCACCGGTCCCGATACGGAATAAAGCAAAGACTGCATGCACACGCACCGTAACAGAAGAGGATTGATCGATTACACCACCAAGAGCAGGTACTGCGTCAGCACCCAGGTCAACCATCCTCTCAATTGTCCGGTCCACCACAAAAGGTCTTTGATCTTCCAATAGTTTGATCAGAGAGGTCGCATCCATTGATTGCCAGTCTATGGTATTTCCAAATGGGTCATCCATCCGGCTGGCATCCTTTAGGCGAATCCGGTAAATAGCTCCCTCCAGTTCGGGTTTAGATACCTGCGAAAGCGGACATCCTTTGATAAACCAACCTCCCGTCTCTACAACCAGCAAACTGCCATCACCACCTTCCAGGACATCGGTTGGATGGAAATCTTCATTCTCAGTGGAAAAAAAAACTTCATCTTCGGTGCGAAAAGTGGCTCCCTCCCGGAATAGCTGATGCCTTAAAATGCGATGTGTATTAAATTGCGCACTAAATAAGTTGCCTTTGAAGTTATCTCCCAAAACCGTACTGCGATAACTGCATATACCGGATGGTGCTACCCGGGAATACTTGGAAATGACCGGTAACAGATCCCCGGTAAGTGCCAGACCATCTCTGGATATACTGCTATTCGGCTTAGGATAAACACCTCCTTCCGTCCAATAAATCAAAGCATCCCTTTCACCGGCTTTAGGATTGGTAAAATAGGTCATTGTCCCGATCGGCTCCGAGGCATCCGTGAATGCGAGACCCACCGGATTATTCATTCCCCCGGCGGAAATCCACTCCAGGTTTGCCCCTCCCGGTTGAAAGCGCCACACCCGGGCTGTCTCCCCTTTCATCGGCAGGCCTTCCATGGTGACCAAATCAAAGCCTTCAATCGCGCTGGTCAAATACATCCATCCATCCGGTGCCATATAGGGACCGATCAGGCTATTGGCATTGACGTTGAGCACCCATCCCGACATCAATACTTCTTTTTCATCAGCAACCCCATCACCATCCGTATCTGTC
>JBGTCB010000481.1:0-11668 GCA_041748995.1 Saprospiraceae bacterium
GACCCAGGTATAATTGGTGAAATTCAAGAGGTACCTCTGTTGCCATACCTGATAAAATCCCCGAAGCAGTAATCATTGCCACAGTTGCAGATCCCTGGGCAGTGCGCACAACTGCGGTGATGAAAAATGCTAATGGGATCAATGCCATTTGATAATTCTGAGTCAGATCACTGATCCTTCCACTGATGCCGGTTTGCTGCAACATACCACCAAAAGCTCCTCCTGCCGAAGTAATTAAAATAATGCCCCCCGCACTTAAAATGGCACTTTGTACAGAAGCATAGAGTTCCTGTTTATTTTGTCTTTTGTAAACAATTAACATGATGAGTGCAGAAATTGCCCCAAGTATCAGTGCCATGTTCTTTTCTCCCAGAAAGTCAATCACCTGAGAAAACATATAGAGAAAATCTGAGGCAGAGTGATTTCCATTATCAATTATGAAGGTATCCTTCAATGCTTTCGCACTGATAAAGAAAACAGGAATAAAAATGGGTAAGACTGCTACCCAAAATGCGGGTAATTCTTTTTCGTTTCTATTGGCCAGTTTTTTTATCTCCTCAAGTGGCGCATCAACTGAATCCCTAAGGGCAATCGGCCATCTTTTATTGGCCCATTTTGCATAGGCATAACCTGTGATAATAGTGACTATTCCCACCAACGTACCTCCCAGCATCATAAGTCCAATTGGGATGTTCATTTCAGCTACCAGAAATAGTGGTCCTGGTGTAGGTGGTACCAGGGAATTGGACATGGCCGCTCCAGCTGCTATAGCAAGAACCAACAACAGGTAATTCTTGCCAATTTTCATGGCCATTGCCTTAGCCAAAGGCACCATAAGATAAAATACGGTATCAAAGAAAACCGGAATACCAATGAAAAAACTACTTCCCAAAAAAGTTACCGGAGCCCGCTTTTCGCCTGATATCTTTAAGGTAGAACGAACAATTTTCTCAGCACCTCCACTCTCCAGAAGACACTTTCCAATGATAGAAGCCATGGCAATTAATATACCAATCGCTCCACAAGTCCTCCCAAACTCGCTTGCAACTCTTACCCCGATCTGGGTATCTGCAAGGGCTGCACCTGCTTCCATACTCATTCCTTTACCAGCAGCATATTGCATGATAAGAAAGTCAGGAGTAAAGAAAGCCACGACCAGAGCTCCAAACAACAAGGCCAGGAAAGCATGCAGTCGTAATCCGATAATTCCACCAACAACACAAACAATTCCAAGGGCTAAGATTAGTAAAGGATCGTGCATAACAAGTTATTACTGACAAGAGTAAGAAATTGATACTGGGCAATCAAAGTGATACAATAAAGCCAATCAGCTACTTTAAAAGCCGATTGGCCTATTGAATTAAGAATGAATGAAAGTCTCTACTGCTATTTTATTTATCCCACCAGACCCGGGTATCCAAAAGATCAGGGCCTTGCCTTGCCACTGCCGCATCAAGGTTGGCTTTGTTGACTGTTTGTTCAGAATCCGGATAAGTCAGACGTCGAATAAAATCTTCCGTTTTTAAGTCACTCCCAGGGTAATTGTTGGGAGTTACAATTGGATATCCACTACGGCGAAAGTTGGCCCAGGTTTCCGGACCCATTAAGTAGGATGACATCCAATATTGATTATTAATCTGCTCCAGTTCCTTTCCTGATTCGAGTGGATTTGCATCAAGATAAGCCATAATTTCAGCTTGATCGATATCGGTATCCCCCGGCCACTCAGCGACCTGATGCATATGAGCCTCGATTCCATTCTCATATTGCACAGCCGCATCACCGTTGGTCCAGCCTCTGACGATCGCCTCTGCAAGGAGCAAGCTCGTTTGTGAATAGGTAACCAGGAAATTTGGCGCCTCAGGATTTCCAAATCTGGTCCGGTCCATCTGGCTATAATCATAGAGACTTGCCAATCCATCTGCCGCCACGATCGGAGGTATTGATGTATTGTCGTAGCCCTGAGGCATTCCGATTTGTGCGTCAAAAGTTCGATCCGCATTTGCCTCAACCTGGCCACCTTCGGAGGCCGCTCCAACATATCTTACAGCGATCGACGTTAATCTTGGATCATTGCGTTCTTTCATAAAATTGACAAAGTCACGGTCCAGATAGTAAAAGGGTGCCTGACCACCGTTGACATTGGTCCCCACTCCATTTCGATAATCCGCATTATGTCTAATCACTGCATTATCATCATTGGAGGTCATGAGTCCACCAGAAACTGCAGTCCCCACGAATTGTTGGGCCTTTCCCGGATCAGCTTTTGACAATCGCATAGCAGCCCTTAGCAACAATGAGTAGCCAAGTCGCTTCCATTTGACAATATCGCCACCGTACATAATGTCCTGTGATACTTTATCCTTTCCGGGATCAAGGGCAGCCGAAGCGGAGGCAAGTTCATTTAAAATGTCATTGTAGATGCTTTCCTGACTGTCATATACAGGAAATCCTGTTCCATCTAAAAATGCCCTGCCTGCATCAAAATAGGGAATATCACCATAGGTATCCGTTAGCACCATAAAGCTATGTGCCTTCCAAATACGTAACATGCTGAGCAAGTTCGTTCTATCTGGATCGACATTCTCGATAGCGTCCACCAGGTTCTTGACCACATTCCGATATCCATTCTGCCAATTACCCTGGGTGGCAGCCCGATTGTCCTGATTAAGATTACCTCCGGTGCCTACTCCGATAAAAGGGGTGATCATCTGTTTAACAATCGTGGTTTCATAAGTCAGGTTATTATAGCCATAGTCACTATTTAAAATGGCCGAATTAAGCTGGAAAGTGGGCTCGATCGAGGTTAACTCAATCGGATTTGTGTTGAGCTCATCAAAATTCTTATCGCACGATCCAAGCGTAAGAATTGCTAGCAGTAAAATAATTTTATAACTATTTATCGTTTCCATTTTTTTTAATTAAAGGTTTTAAATCCGCTTTGATTTATGATCTAAAATTTCAGATTTAGATTAAATCCGATACTGCGGGTAACTGGTAGTCCTGTGGCTTCAAGCCCTACATCCGTGTCTGAAATAATCCCATTTTGATCCGGGTGAATGTGGGGTACCCACTTTTTGATGATGGCAACATTATTTGCCACGAGATTTAATCTCGCACCAGTAATGAACTTGTTTGTGGGTATTGCTTTGCCTAGATCATAACCCAGCGAAATCTGACGTAGCTGCCAGGCTCCGGCGTTAAATACCGATTGTTCTGACATTCGACCCGAGCGGATCGTTTCATAATATGGTTGAATTAAAGCCTGGGTTGTGTTGATTTCACCATTGGGATTTACACCTTCGCCGACGACATACCCCACATCTCTTCCTACCAGAGTAGCTTTATCGAGACCATGACGATATGCATTCGTGTGGGTACCTGAAATCATCTTATGGCCCAATTTAAAGTCGATTAAAAATGACAAGCTCAGATCTTTGTAAGCAAAAGAGTTGGTAATACCTCCCCACCATTTAGGCAAGGCAGTGCCAAAAGCCAATTGCTCGGTAGATCTTAACGGTCTACCATTGTTAGGATCAAAAATCTGCCGGCCTTGATCATCTCTCCGGTAACCCCAACCGTATAGTTGGGCCATCTCTTCACCCACAACCTGTCGCAATTCACCATGGAATTCTGCACCCCCCACTGTGATGAAGGTGCCGTCGACATCATCACCAAGACTCAGTACTTTTGAAGTATTGTAGGTTGCATTCGCACTGGTGCTCCATTCAAAATTTTCGGTTCTGAAGAGAGAAAGACCAACAAACATTTCGACCCCTTTATTTTCACTCTCACCTACATTGATCAGTTGAGTGATAAATCCCGAAGCATCAGAGATTTGTGCCCGAAGGATTTGATCGGATGACAACTTTTCATAGTATGACACTTCCAATTGTAAGTTGCGGAATATGGTCATTTCCAATCCAATTTCCCTTTCTTTAACCCTCATTGGTTTCAGGTTAGCATTCGGCACCGTTGAGCCGTTGATCGAACCAACCGGCTGAAAACTTCCACCGGGATTAGGAAATTGTTGAGCGTTAATGCCATAGAATAAATTGTTTGCATATGGTGATACGTCTGTGTCACTACCCACTTCGGCATAGGCAAGTCTGATCTTACCGAATCGAAGCCAGCTCGGTAAATTTGACATGGCCTCGGTAAACACAAAACTACCGGTGACCGATGGGTACAAAATACTTCGGTTCGCTGGAGCTAGCGTTGAAAACCAATCATTCCGTGCGGTTGCGTTTATATATAGATAGCCTTTGTAGGCCAACTCAAGCGCACCATAAAGAGAATTTACCTGCCGCTCTGAAATGTCGTAATTAGGGGTCACTTTACTGGCATTACGAATCGTGTATAAATTTCTGGTGAAAAAATTCTCCCCTAGTTGCGTATTCACATCCGATCTACGGTACATTTGGTTGCCCCCGGCAGTGATCGAAACCCCCAGATTACCAAAAGTCTTATCTGCTCCAATCAGGAAGTCAGCATTGATCTCTCTAAAGCGACGAAGATCCTGTACATATTGACCATTGACAAATCCGGGTGGGGGTGACGACTGCCTTTGCGATCCCGTAGGTAGGTTATATTCCACATCGCGTGAATAGAAATCCTGGCCGATCCGTCCCTGCAAGTACAACCAATCGGTGAAATTATAACGAGCCGTCAAATTACCATAAACCCGGTCTCTTTTGTTGTTTTCAAATCTCGACAAAGCAAAATATGGGTTAGTCCGGTTGGTAAAACGGGAATACGAGATTTCATCACCATTTTCATCAAAAGCATTTTCTTCCAAAAGCTTTAGAGGCATTGTCGATGCTAAAGTGTAAATAACCACCGGACTGAAATCCTGCTCCGCGATATTGGGTGGATTTGTCCGGTCTTCATTTGAATAATTAATATTTCCAGAGACCAATAGCCTATTCGACTTCTGGGTAAATCCGAAGTTTACCGTTCGCCGGCTGTAGCTTGATCCTGGCAAGACAGCTCTACTGTCCATATTTGACAAAGAAAGGCTCATTCCACCATTTTCACCGCCGGTAGAAAGGGTAAGTGTATTGGCAAGTGATGATTCGTTTTGATAGTAATCTCTGATTTTATTGGGTTGCGGGGTATATGGCACTACCAGGCCATCAAACAGGATCTGGGTCCCACCCACCTTTTCACCAAAACTCCACACGCCAGAAGTTGGAAAAGCTGCATTAGGACGAACGCCGCCTTCCCCTTGACCATATTCGTATTGGTAATCCGTGAGGTCTAAGGGGGTACCATTAGTATAGTTGGAATTTAATTCCACTTGCAAGCCCTTTCCTTCAGCTCGGTTTTTTGTGGTGATCATGATAACTCCATCTTTGGCCCGAGCACCATATAGTGCCGATGCGGCAGCACCTTTCAGAATATTCATCGAGGTGATGTCATCAGGATTGATACTACTTAAGCCATCCCCGCTATCAGATCTTCGATTACTACCGACTTCACCGACATCACCTCGCACACCAAAGTTGGTATTGTCAATGGGTACGCCGTTCACTACGATTAACGGTGAGTTGTTTCCGCCAAAAGATGAAACTCCTCGAATTCTAATTTTAGTGCTACCCTGAGGACCCGAACCCATGGTGGTAATGTTGACTCCGGCCACTTTACCTTGTAAGGCATCCATGAATTTTGGAGAGCGATTTATAGTGACTTCGTCCGAACCCACTTTTGAGGTAGCATAACCGAGTGTCTTTTTCTCACGCTCGATACCCAATGCAGTCACTACAACTTCACCCAGTTGCAGTACATTAGAGACCATGACCATATCAATAGCGATCCTTCCATCAATGGGTACTTCCACCGTATTAAATCCGGTATACGAAAACACCAGAGTGGTAGCATCATCGGGAACTTCAATGGAATAAGATCCATCAAAATCAGTGGCGGTACCAATGGCGGTTCCCTTTACAACTACATTGACGCCAATGAGTGGCATACCTGCGTCGTCTGTCACAACACCAGTTACAATGCTTGCATAACCCAATTCCGCAGCGGTATAGGCGATGCTCCGAAACTTGTCACTGCCAGACTTACTATTGGGCCTGAGGCTAATGTTACCTCGATTTTCCAGTTTTGATATCTGGCCTATTTTTTTAATGAGTTTTTTGGCAGATTTGCTTCCCTCGCGATCATCTTCATATATGATGACATACTTGGTGTCGACCGCTTCATACTTAAGATTAGTCTCAGACAGTAGCCGATTTATTGCACCATCCAATGATTCACCAGGAATAAATTTAAAATCAACCCGGATATCTTCAAGCAACTTGGTTTCGTACGAAAAAAATACTTCGTAGTTCTCACTCATCTCATTTAATATTTCGGCGAGTGGTACGACCTCAAGCCTTTCGGCTGAGAGGTTTGGATGCTCCGTTTCACTGGCAACTGCAGCACCCAAAGGCAATGCAGATGCTAGAAGCATCGCTAAGATTAATTGGCATAAAAGTCCTTTTAGTTTCATATTCCTTCCTTTTTTAAAAACCTAGCAATAATTGATTCTATGATGAATATCATTTAGTTTGATACTCTCTATTTGATGATATATTTCTCCCCGACTTTATGAATCTTCAGATCCACCATGGTTTTCTGTAAGATTGAAATCGCCTTTTCCAACTCATTAATTGGAAGGGGAAAATTGATTTCCCTTAAATAATCTACACTATCCTTTACTACAAACTCCACTCCATAGGTTTCTTCAATTTTTTCAAGTACATCCCGCAGTGGGGAGTCTTTAAAAATCAAAACTCCATTTTTCCAGGAAGTATAGAGCTCGGTATGTACCTGTTGTTTAAATTCAATGTCTCCTGTAAGTTTACTATAGACAATAAGATCACCCGGTTGCATCACAATCGTCGAGTCCAGTTGTAATAAGTACAGTATTATTTCTCCTTCTTCGAGGTAAACACTAGTCTTGTCTCCATGGTTATTGACATTAAACGAAGTACCCAAAACCTCAATCGTTACATCATGAGTCTTCACCTTAAAGGTTTGTCCTGTTTTTGGTTTTTTTTGTACGTCAAAAAACGCTTCCCCTTCTAACCATACTTCCCGGCTTTCATCATCAGACCAGGTCCTTTGAAAAATCATCTGGGAGTTTGCATTTAGTAGGACCTTTGAACCATCCGCAAGTTCCAGTGTCTGCTGCTCACCATATTTAGTCTGGACAATAGCTTTTGAAGAATTGGGTAAAAACAGACCGACTGCCGCTATTAAAATTAATATACTCGCAGCAACACCACTCCAGCGATAAAATCTTGCTTTACCGCCATCTATTGATACTGTCTTCTTACCTGTTGAGCGGATAGCGTTTGATGCTGCCTCTTCCATCTCAATTTTGGCCATGGTTTTTAATAAAATTCGTTGAGAGACATCGCTACTAATTCTTGGGAATGCTTCAGATCGTTCCCATAGTTTTTCAATCAGGCGCTCATCAGGTGGTGTCGAATCTTCATTAATCAAACGAAACAACAATTGAATCTCATTTTGGGTACAAGTACCCTGATAAAGTTTTTCAATCAGGCTGTCTTGTAAGTATTTCGGATTGCTAGCCACGTTGTTCTGTTACAGTTTATTATATATCCAACCAGAATGCAAAAAAGGATTAGTCATAATTGAGTTTTTTACAAAAAAAGAACTAATTTGGAGACTAAATCTGATCGTATTTATTGATTTTCCAATAGATGCGGGAGTGTTTGCCTATTGATAACTTTTGTTAGCTAATCCATTAAGTGATTGATAAAGAACTATATACGCATCTCGAAAGATTTAGACTTGGTGACACTGATGGGTTTGTAAAGATTTACAACCGCTATTCATCTAACGTATATCATTTTTGTCTCTCAATGACCAAGTGTCCCCAGGATGCAGAGGAAATCACTTCAGATGTGTTTGTAAAAATTTGGCAAAAAAAAGCAATTATCGATCCTTCAATATGCCTGCAGCCCCTGTTGATGAAGATTACCAAAGATCTCACCTGGAACTACCTGAAAAAGATAGCAAGGAAAAAAGAACAGGATGTTTTTATTGAGAATTATCTGGCTACAGTGGTAGATGTTGCGGATGACGCGGTTCTCCTTGGTGAGTACGAAGCGATGATCCATCAGGCTCTAAAAAAATTGACCCCACAGCAGCGAAAGATATTCTCTTTGCGATATTTTACCGGAAAAGACTTGAATCAGATCTCTGAAGAACTCCAGATCTCTAAGAATACAGTCAAAGTTCATTTGGCTAAATCAAAAAGAATGATTCTTCATTACCTTCCAATGAGTTCCGTCCATGCTCATCATACGTAGTCTTCCGATCAATATTTCATAGAGACTCTAAGCTATAGCCTAAAATCTTTTAAGAATAGCACTCAAACAGCCTTAGCGATCATCTATGATATATGGTATATACGAGAAATCACAGAATACCAGGTCTAACTAAAACTTAGGACTCTTCATGTTTTTTCGCATTTTCGGCGAAAAGAGGTTTGTTTTGCTGGAATTGCTTAAGTTCTTCTTCTTCTTCACCTTACTGGCCTGGATTTCTGCCGGACATCCATTGCGATTGCAGCTGGTGACCGACAAACCCGTTCCCAACAAAAAGACCAGTAGTATTGGTGTCATCCATTTTCTCATAGTATTGAAATCTCTCGATGCTTAACAATCAAAAGGAATACCTTTCTCCTGAGAAGGTATATAAAAACAGTGATATTTGCGTTGTTCAAACTAATAGAACTAAAAAATCATGCCAGATGAAGGACTATTCCTACATTTTTAACGCTCATCCAACTTTTATCGAAGACCTTTATCACCGTTTCCGTCAAAATCCGGATAATGTTGATGAAGGATGGAAGACATTTTTCCATGGGTTTGACTTTGCTTCCAATGGTGGTTCGCAGGCAGCAACACCGACCGCCACAGAAGATGTGACAAAAGAGTTTAGTGTTATCTCGATCATACACGGATTCCGCAACAGAGGTCACCTGCTTTCAACAACCAACCCCATCAGAACACGAAAAGATCGCAAACCGTACCTGGATCTGGCAGACTACCACCTTAGTGAATCGGATTTAAGCAGATCATTTCATGCAGGAGCAGAAATCGGGATGGAAGGAGCAACTCTGAGCCAAATTCTTGACCACTTACATAGAATGTATACAGGTAACATTGGATTTGAATTTGCTCACATTGAAAACCGCGAGCGCCGAATGTGGCTACGTAACCGGATTGAAGGTCGTAAGCTTTCTGATGATTTTGGCCTTTCGTTAGAAAAGAAACGGAGAATACTTCAAAAACTCAATGGTGCTGTAGTATTTGAAAAATTTCTCAATACAAAATATTTAGCGCAGAAACGGTTTAGTCTTGAAGGGGGAGAAACTACGATCGCTGCCCTTGATGCGATCATCAACTATGCTGCCGATGATCGGGTGGAGGAAGTGGTCATTGGAATGGCACACCGTGGCCGGCTCAATGTTTTAGTGAACATTATGGGTAAGACATATGAACAAATATTTAATGAGTTTGAGGGGCAAGCCATACCAAATCTTACTTTTGGTGATGGCGATGTCAAATATCATCTAGGCTTCTCAAGTCAGGTAACAACGGCAAGTGGTAAAACCATACATCTAAAGCTCGTACCTAATCCATCTCACCTGGAATCTGTTGGTCCGGTCGTCATGGGTTTTGCCCGTGCCAAAGCTGATTTATTATATGACCATGAATATGACCGAATCCTACCAATCCTGATTCATGGTGACGCAGCTTTGGCAGGCCAAGGGGTAGTGTACGAAACCGCTCAAATGAGTCAGCTAGACGGATACCATACTGGCGGCACCCTGCATTTTATCATTAATAATCAGATTGGATTCACTACAGATTTTGACGATGCCCGGACCTCCACCTACTGTACGGGAGTTGGCAATATGATACAAGCTCCGGTTTTCCATGTTAATGGTGATGATCCGGAAGCGGTAATATTTGCCGTTGAGCTGGCTACCGAATACAGGCAACTTTTTCACACCGATGTCTTTATTGATATGGTATGCTACCGGCGCCATGGGCATAATGAAGGGGACAATCCGAAATTTACTCAACCCAAAATGTATGATGTAATCGACAATCATCCAAATCCGAGAGAAATATATGCTGCTGAATTGCAGGAAAGGGGAGATGTAGATAAACAACTGGCCGAAAGTATGGAAAATGAATTCTGGGAACATTTACAGAAGCGGCTCGATATGGTCAAAGAGAAACCTCTCCCCTATGAATACCAGGAAGCTGAACAAGCCTGGCGCAAATTGAAGAAAAGAGCTGGAGTTGATGAGTTCAAAAATTCCCCTAAAACCGGCATTTCTGAAAAAAATGCCCGAAAGATTATGGATCATCTTTTGAGTGTTCCTGATGGATTCAAACCTCTCAGAGGAGTTGAACGATTGTTGGAAGGCAAGAAAAAACAATGGCAGAATGAGCTTTTAGACTGGGCATCTGCAGAGTTGCTGGCCTATGGTTCAATCGTGATAGAAGGTAGAGATGTAAGGATGAGTGGCCAGGATGTTAAAAGAGGTACCTTTTCTCACCGGCATGCAATCTTTCATGATGAAAAAACTTATGAAGAATACAATCGTCTGAACAGCATTCAGGAAGGACAAGGTCAATTCTTAATTTATAATTCTCTCCTCAGTGAGTTTGCAGTCCTGGGGTTTGAATACGGGTATACACTGGCCACCCCTGATACACTGGTGATCTGGGAGGCACAATTTGGTGATTTTGTAAATGGTGCTCAGGTAATCATTGATCAATATATCACTGCAGCAGAAAGTAAATGGCAACGCATGAGTGGTCTGGTAATGTTGTTACCACATGGTTATGAGGGACAAGGACCTGAACACTCCAGTGCCAGAATGGAAAGATTTCTCCAATCAGCTGCAGAATTCAATATTACTGTGGCCAATATTACTACCCCGGCAAATTTATTTCACGTGTTACGGCGTCAATTGGTAAGACCATTCAGGAAACCTTTGATCATCATGTCACCAAAGAGCCTGTTGCGCCACCCGCTCTGTGTCTCTGGCATCAAAGAATTTACATCCGGACAACGATTTCAGGAAGTTCTGGATGATGTGGAAGCAGCAAAAAAACCCAAGAAGATCAGGAAGGTTCTCTATTGCAGTGGCAAAGTATATTATGATCTTCTCGAAGTAAAAATTGCCAGAAAAATTGAAGATATAGCCATCATTCGACTCGAACAACTTTATCCTTTTCCACTGATACAAATGGATAATATGGCAGAAAAGTATGCTGGCGCCAAAGCATATTGGGTGCAGGAAGAACCATCAAACATGGGTGCCTGGCAATATTTCTGGTCGTTCTATCGCAATTCTGACATTGAACTCCTGGCTAGAAAATCCAGTGCCTCACCTGCTACGGGTTATAAAAAGGTGCATGCTGAGCAACAGGAAAACCTGATAGACAAAGCTCTTTCGTAGTATGTAACTACTGACGACCGTTATTAATTAAAATTGTGAGTCCAAAGGTCGAAGGCTGAAAGTTGCAGTTCTCACACGGTATCTCTTTAAGATTAAGATCCTGGCTCAACTGGTCTGTGGACATACCTGACCACAAAGTCTGATAAAATGCCCGGACGGAAA
>JBGTCB010000482.1:0-4201 GCA_041748995.1 Saprospiraceae bacterium
CACCAGAGGGCATCGCCTGGAAGGGATATGGCATACAGGGTCACCGATGGCTATGTTGTTACATAGTTTCCGGGGCATCTATATTCTGGTACCCCGTAACATGGTGCAGGCGGCTGGTATGTATGAAACTATGCTTCAGTCTTCTGATCCGTGTATTCTGGTGGAATGTCTGAATGGATATCGTCAGAAAGAAGCCCTGCCATCGAATATTGGTGCATACACTATACCATTGGGCCATGCGGAAATACTGATCGAGGGAACCGATATCACCCTGGTGACTTATGGAGCCTGCATCCGTATTTGTGAAAAAGCAATATCATTATTGACAGCGCAGCAGATCAGCGTAGAACTGATCGATGTTCAAACCTTGAATCCATTTGATCTTACAAACGAAATCCTTCAGTCTTTGAAAAAAACCAATCGTATACTTTTTGTCGATGAAGATGTACCTGGAGGCGCCACCGGATTTATGCTTCAGGAAGTCATCGAAAACCGTGGAGGTTTCGATTATCTCGAGATTTCACCTCGTACACTCACGGCTAAAGCTCATCGGACACCCTACGGTTCAGATGGTGACTATTATACGAAACCCAATTCAGAAGATGTGCTGGAAGTCATCTATGATATGATGCGCGAATGCGATCCTGCTAAATTTCCGTTGGTAAGTTTATCTTAGCCCAAATTTTCTCTATGAGTCCGTTATCGCAAAACACTTCCAATACTACCGGGTGCCAAACAGTTTAGTCATAATTCCTACCTACAACGAGAAGGAAAACATTGCTAAAATTATTCAGGCTGTATTTTCTCTCCAAGTGACATTTCATCTGCTGGTTGTCGATGATGGTTCACCCGATGGTACTGCGGATATTGTTATGAAACTCCAGTCGATGTATCCTGATCGCCTTCATTTGATGCAACGTAAAGGAAAACAGGGATTGGGGACAGCCTATATCGCAGGTTTTAAATGGGGTCTTGATAGGCACTATGATTATCTTTTTGAAATGGATGCAGACTTTTCCCATAATCCTCATGATCTGGTCAGGTTACACCATGTATTGCATGAGGAGGGTTATGATCTGGTCGTTGGCTCCCGGTATTGCAAAGGAGGTCAGGTGAAAAACTGGCCGTGGGACCGGATTTTTCTTTCTTACGGTGCCTCGCTATATACCCGTTGCATCACCTGGATGCCGGTCAGAGACCCAACTGCCGGATTTATAGGCTATCGAAGTCAGGTACTGGCGGCTATTCCGCTGGATCGAATCCGTTTTGTTGGTTATGCATTTCAGATCGAAATGAAATTTTCAGCTTACCTGCGGGATTTTAAGATCAAGGAAATACCGATTACTTTCGTCGATCGGGTTGAAGGAGCTTCCAAACTTTCATCCGGCATTATCAATGAAGCGGTTTTTGGAGTACTTAAAATGAGGTTCAAGAGTTTATTTCAAAGCTATCCCTGAAGGCGATGAAAGTTGCATTTTTTAGTACAAAGGGTTTTGACCGGGAATATTTTGAAAAATTCAATGACCCCGAGTTGCATGAAATAACCTTTTTTGAAGCTCCCTTAAATCCGGAAACATGCAATCTGGCTCAAAATTTCGAAGCTGTATGTGTGTTCGTAAGTGATCGGGTCAACCGGAATACCATTGAGCGTTTAAAAGGGTTTGGTGTACGGTTGATCGCTTTACGATGCGCCGGATTTAACAATGTCGATCTGGAAGCAACCCGCGATCATCAGATGACTGTGGTAAGAGTGCCGGCTTATTCCCCTCATGCGGTAGCCGAACATGCTGTCGCCTTGATTCTGACTTTAAACAGGAAGACCCATAAAGCCTACAATCGCATCCGGGAGAACAATTTTTCATTGGAGAGATTGACCGGATTTGATCTCTATGGCAAGACTGTAGGTGTCATTGGCACCGGTCAGATCGGAGCTATATTTGCCCGGATTATGCTTGGATTTGGCTGTAAAGTTATTGCGCATGACCAGCGGGTCACAACGGAATTAGCCGATGCCGGGATACAATATGGCAGTTTAGATGACATCTGGAGTTATTCTGATATCATCTCCCTGCATTGTCCCCTGAATCCTCAGACGCATCATTTGATCGGTAAAAGGCAATTAAACCGCATGAAAAAGGGAGCGATGCTCATCAATACCAGCAGGGGAGCGCTGATCAACACCAAGGCAGCGATTAAAGCTCTAAAAAATGGTCAGTTGGGGTATCTCGGTATTGATGTTTATGAGCAGGAAGAACATCTTTTCTTTCGTGATCTTTCAGAGAGTATCATTCAGGATGATCTGATCTCCCGCCTTCTGACCTTTCCCAATGTACTGATTACCTCCCATCAGGGATTTTTTACCATAGAAGCGTTGGAGGAAATCACAAAAACCACCCTAACAAATCTCTCGGAATTTGAAAAATCTGCTGTACTGACCAATGAGATCAAAATTTAATTTTAAATTTCAATGTAGGGTAATAGAATATCTCACCCGGGAGATAGTTAGCGTCATTCCATGATAGAAATTCTTTTAAAGCAATAATCACGAATTCTTAAATTAACCGGCCTAAATGATACCTGACCATGTTTCATATCGTTCGTACCGATTCCGGCAATAAGGACTTTCTAAGATTAGTACGTGATCTTGATACATATCTCCGTGAAATGGATGGTGAGGATCATTCATTCTATCACCAGTTCAATCAATTGGATGCTATTAAATATGTCGTGTTGGTTTATCACCATGATCTCCCGATTGGCTGCGGGGCCATTAATGTTGTTTAACCGTTGAATTGTTGAATTGTATAACTGTTCCTCCCGAAGGAACGGGACAATCATCAAGTAGCTCTTAGATCGCATGAATCGAAGGGTTGAACTGGAACTGAATTAACCCCCGGACTGTCGCTTGAACATCAACGCTTAGCAACAAAGCAACGACTTACCTTAGACAAGCATTAACGCTCCGGACACCAGAAGCAACGACCTATTAAAGACCTTTGTAAAAAGGTCTCAGAGGGGCCTTAAGGGTAAGCCGTTAAGAAACCGGAGGGGAAAACCGTAAAAAATTCTAAACTGTATGAGCCTGCACAAGAGAATAAGAGCAAAACTCCTTATGACTACCAGACCCCAAAGGCGAAGAACGTATCACCGAGGCGAGTTTTTAGAATTTAGGTTTTCTCCGCTGGTTTTAGGCTTAACCTTAAAGCCTTGAACTTTTGGTACTTTTGGTTCAAGTCCTGGCAGTTTTTGCAAAACTGAATCTCAAAAACAGATAACTTGGGAAGACGATCTGAGTAGCCCGTTTTTTCGCTTGGCAAAGTTCTATGTCTAGTTCAAGTTTGGGTTTGGGCGCTCATTGGAATTTCAAGTGGCTGCTCATTTTGATGAGACACCGTATAGTAGATCAAATTTCACTTTTTAGCTCCCGATTCAGATCGTAAAAAACCTAAACGTTATGAAAAAGAATGATCAAAAGAGTTCATCGGGAGCCCTTCAAAAGCAAAAGAAGTTTAGTCAAGTGCTTCCCGTCAACAACCCCAACGCAGCGGGTATTGACGTAGGTGACACGATGCATGATGTTGCCGTAAGCTGCGACCACGGCTTTGAGGTACGAAAGTATTCGGCCTTTACAGAGGACCTTCGCGAAATGGTATCTTGGTTAGTTTCACTTGGTGTTACGACAGTAGCCATGGAAAGTACAGGTGTTTACTGGCTCAATCTTTTTTTGCTGCTAGAAGAAGCAGGCATAGAGCCATATTTAGTCAATGCCAAACACGTAAAGAATGTGACGGGCCGGAAGCGGGATGACACGGATGCTATTTGGCTTCAGAAGCTTCATAGTTGTGGGCTTTTACAAAAAAGCTTTCAGCCGGAAGCCTCTATTCGGGTACTGCGTACTTATGTACGTCAACGTAAAAAACTGATTACCCTTAGCGCGGATTCGCTAAGACGAATGCAAAAGGCGATGGAACTGATGAATATTAAACTACACACAGTGATTAGCGACATTCTAGGTAGGACAGGAATGCAGATCGTCGCGGCTATACTGCAGGGGGAAAGAAATCCTGATGAACTACTCAAGCTAAAAGATGGAAGAATCAAGGCCAGCGAAGAAGATATCAGGAAGTCCCTGCAAGGCATCTGGAAAGAAGAGTACTTATTCATGCTCCAACAAGCTTATGATGGGTATAACTTTTACCAG
>JBGTCB010000483.1:0-8623 GCA_041748995.1 Saprospiraceae bacterium
TGACCAGGTTTTTTGGTTGTGCCGTGCATGAATACATGAATAAAAACTAGGGTACCGTCCCATAAATATCTATACACCATAAGCAGGTCTTTTTCGCCATCTTATCATCATCAAAAGCCTCACGTAGCTATGGCTATGCTCGGTTCTGCTTCTTCAATATGCTAAAAAAATACCAAGCTTCTTCTGTAAACATACTTATGGGACACTACACTGGGTCATAGAATGTGTCGCAGGAAATCAGCTCCTCACCGAGCTGGATACTAGATATTCCAATATATGCGGGTTTATATTAAATTGAGTCATTAATTCCTTTTCTTGATTAACTTCTACAATCCTCAACCATGATAGACAACACGACGCGGTTCCGGAAAGCCATGGATCAAATTGATGATAAAAACCGCCAGGATCCGAATCAGGAAATGTGGGAAGGCACCATGCATCCCAAAGAATTGCTGTACTCGATCCGAATGTCAGAATGTCTCCATGATTTCGAACCCATTGCAAGCGAAGGGCTTCAACTTGCAGCGAGAGCTCAGCATATTTGCCGGTGGCAGATTCCGAGGAGTGAATTCCCAATGGATCGTCAGGGATATCTGCGCTGGAGAAACAAACTGAAATCATTGCATGCTGAACTAGCCAGGGAAATAATGCAGCAAGCGGGTTATGGAGAAGATCTGATCTCCGAAGTCTCAGACTTAATTCAGAAAAGGAACCTGAAACAGAGTAGCGACACGCAAACGCTGGAGGATGTCATCTGTCACGTTTTTCTTAAATATTATCTTCCGGAATTTTCAGAAAAAAAATCCGAAGAAAAAATTTTGGAAATTCTGAGAAAAACCTGGCGAAAAATGTCACCAAGAGGTCAGGAGGAGGCGCTTAAACTGGATCTTCCGGAAGAAACTATCCGGCTGGTAAAAGAAGCGGTAACACATACTGGCCTCTGATCAGGTATCCATAGCAAACAATTCAACCATCACAACACCACACCAATCCTAATCCAGTGTGGCAAGCAAAGCCGCAGAGGCGCAAAGTGTCGCATAACCCTAATTCGCGGTATCGCACCCACACAAACACACCACCCTTGAACGCAAAGGCGCAGAGGCGCAAAGTGTCATATCAGCCCTAATTCACGGTATCACACCACCACACCCACGATAACACCATCACACCATTCAATACTATGTCGGATCTGGGAGCCATACGGAACCCCAGACAAAAGCCACAGACCAACAATATCCGAAATCCGATCAGCGAGAGCTCCGAAGGATCCTGGAGCCAGCTTCCAAAGTACGGTGGTCCCCCTGGGAGGAAGGATGGAGTACCATCACACCAAACATTGACTAGTAAATTAAAAGGCTATTTCCATCTCTGGATAGTATTAAGTACATTAGATGTTCTAAACTATCAGAGCTAAACCAAGGTTATTTAAATGAATAATAAACTACGCGTACTTGTTGCCGGTTGCGGTCACATGGGTATTTCTCACGCCCGTGCCTACCATCGAATGGATCAATTTGAGATTGTCGGATTGGTGAGCCGGAAGCCGGAAAGTCGTAACAAACTCTCCGAGGAGCTGGGTGGCCTACCTACATTTGACAGTTTCGAATCTGCACTCAAGAAATGCAAACCGGATGTCGTTTCCATCAATACTTACCCGGAGACCCATTACCCCTATTGCAAAATGAGTCTGGAAGCTGGAGCACATGTATTCACCGAAAAACCCCTTGCGTTGACCGTGGATCAAGCCCAGGAACTCGTTGATCTTGCTCAGTCAAAAAAAAGGAAATTGGTCGTGGGTTATATTTTGCGAGTGCATCCGGCATGGAAGAAATTCATTGGGATTGCAAAATCTCTTGGCAAACCCCTGGTCATGCGGATGAATCTCAATCAACAAAGCAGTGGATCGATGTGGGATACCCACAAATCATTGATGCATTCGATGTCACCCATTGTCGATTGCGGAGTGCATTATGTAGATGTCATGTGTCTGATGACCGGTGCAAAGCCAATCCAGGTAAGTGCCATTGGTGCCAGACTAACCGATGAGGTTCACGAAGAAATGTATAATTATGGACAGCTACAGGTCACATTCGATGATGGATCCGTAGGTTGGTATGAGGCAGGATGGGGACCTATGATGAGCGAAACAGCATTTTTTGTAAAAGATGTAATCGGACCGAAGGGTTCGGTCAGTATTGTTGATGAAAGTGGTGAAAGAAAAGATGAGTCCCAGGATATCGAAGGGCATACAAAAACCGGTGGTATCAAATTACATCATGCCGAACTTAATGATGCCAAAGAATTTGCTAAAAAAGATGAATTCTTCAGTACCAAAGATGAACCCAGCCATGATGAATTGTGCTATCTGGAACAAGTATACCTGCTAAATGCCATCGAAAATGATGTCGACCTATCCGCTCATATGAATGATGCTGTTAATAGCTTGCGTATTGTCCTTGCAGCAGACAAATCCTTTAAATCAGGAAAGACCGTCGATTTATAGGATTCGTTACATAAACTTTAAACCATGCATTCATTATCTGTTTAACAACTGGTCAATATGCGACAGGGAGTTCATTTACTTCATTAAAACCTTATGAAATTTCATCGAAGAAAATTCCTCCAAACCGGAGCGCTGAGTACTGTTGGCCTGGCGGTTAATGCATGTGCACAGTCAACGTCAGCCCGATCATCACCTTCCGTCAGTCTCGATCATTTTTTAGAAAAGAAATTATTTAAAAGTCATTTATTTTCGGAACCGGTTATCATCCAGTCACTGGAACTATTACGTTATCAAGATAATTTTATATGCCGGATCAGGAGTCATGAAGGTGCTGAAGGAATATCGGTCAGCAATAACATGCAGATGTTGTCTTTATACCCGATTTTCACCAGGAGGTTACAGCCTTTTTTCATCGGTAAGGATGCGCGGGAAATAGAAACATTATTAGAAGAAGTCTATGTCTATCAAAGCAATTATAAACTTCAGAGTTTAGCATTATGGGTACCTCTGGCTACCATTGAATTTGCGATTCTGGATTTATTAGGTCGGATAGCAAACCTGCCATTGGCCAATTTGATTGGTGAAACACACAATAAAAAAATTGCGGTCTATCAGGCTAACAATTACCGGGGAAAAACTGCTGAAGAATCGATTGAATTTATTAAAAAAGACGTCGCGGAATCCAGTGCAAAAGCTTTAAAATTTAAAGTCGGCGGCCGAATGAGCAAAAATGAGGACTACCCACCTGGTCGTACGGAAGCACTAATACCTCTGGTTAGAAAAACTTTTGGAGACGACATGATTATCTATGCAGACTCCAATGGTTCATATGATGTTGCAGAGGCGGTGAGAATTGGAAAAATAATGGAGCTATATAAAATAGACTTTTATGAAGAACCGGTTCCTTTCGACTGGTATGAAGAAACTAAAATGGTCACCGATCAATTAAATATACCGATTGCCGGTGGTGAACAGGAACCCAGTATGCACCAATTTAAATGGCTCATTGACAATGACGGACTTGACATCGTACAACCGGATATGTTTTATTTTGGTGGCATGATCCGATCACTGCGAGTAGCACAAATGGCTGAGGCAAAGGGAAAACTCTGTGTGCCTCATATCAGCGGCAGCGGATTGGGATATTTGTACATGATGCAGTTTGTATCTATTTTACCGAATGCCGGTCTCTATCATGAATTTAAGGGTTTTAATAAAGAAATTCCCTTTGAGTGCAGCACCTCATCTCTGGAAAGTATAGAGGGTGTCATTGATTTGCCTACCGGACCCGGGCTAGGCATTGAAATTGATCCGGATTTTATAAATAAACATGTGCGGGTCTGATCAGTTTGATTTCCCGCCTTATTCCGGAGCCCGGTGAAGTCGTAGTTGTATCAAAGTATATTTATCGTCAATTAAAAAGCCTGACCTAAATAGAGCGAAAGCAAGTAGAAATTAACACCAATTCTTAATTAGAAATTTTCCTGGTTGCCTTTCTCAAATATTGAAAACTGATAGCAGCCGCTGCAATATCTGCAATGGGAAAAGAAATCCAGATTCCATTTAATCCAAAGAAAAGCGGTAATATCAAAATCAGCGGTATCAGAAAAATACCCTGCTTGGTAAGGGCGAGAAATAAAGCCGGAGCTGCTTTACCTATCGCCTGAAAATAGGCAGATCCGATTAACTGAATGGTAATTAATGGCGTGGCGAGAAAAACAATACGCAGTGCATAGGGAGTTTGACTGAGCATGACTTGATCCAGGGTAAATATCTGCACAAATTGGGTGGCAAAAATCATAATCAGGATGAAGAGCACCATTGAAATAATGGTACCGTACTTTATTGCATTTTTAATGACCAACTTCACACGGTCCCACAGTTGAGCACCGTGATTATAACCGGCAATGGGCACGAACCCCTGAATAATGCCTACGACCGGAAAATTAGCAAACATCATGACCCGGTTGATAATACCCCAGGTCGAAATACTCAGTTCATCACCGTATTTAAACAAGGCATTATTGAGTACAATATATAAAACACTAATAGTACCCTGTCTCGCTAATGTAACCGACCCAATACCTGAAATTTCACGGAAAATTTCACTTCTGAATTCAAGCTCTTTCAGGCCAATCTTCAGATGCGATTTTCCAAAAACAAAATAATACATGGCATAAAGACCGCTGGCAATATATCCTAATGCGGTTGCCCAGGCAGCTCCTTCAATACCCATATCCAAAACAACGATAAAAATGGGGTCCAGGATAATATTGGCCACCGCTGGTACAATCAGCGTATACATAGCCAATTTTGGATATCCTTCAGCCCGGATGACATTATTGGCCATCATAGCCCAGGCTAGAAATGGCACACTGTATAATGTGATTTTGAAATATTGACAGGCAGGTTGGAGGATGTCTCCTTTTCCTCCAAATAGACGCAACAAATCATCCATGAAAATCCCGCCAATCACTGAAAAAAGAATGGCAAAAACCATGGTCATCACCACCTGATGCGCGAAGGCCCGATTAGCCCGTTCCCTATTTCCCTCACCATAAGCCCTTGAAATAATAGACGCACCACCTATACCGATGGACATTCCAATGGCACCTATTAAAAACGTGATCGGCATGACGACGGTGACCGCGGCAATTCCCATGGCACCTACCCAGCGACCCACAAAAATGGTATCGACAATACCATATATGGACATAATCAGAATGCCGATAGAGGCGGGAATCGCCTGCTGTCGCAGTAATTTACCAATTGATTCGGATCCAAACTTTTGCGTTTGTGTCATAGACGATAGATCATTTGCAAATTTGGTCCAGAGGACTCCGAAGAGCCTGTATTGAAAAGTTCATCAGTTCACGGTTAGGGCAGAGTGGGATCAAAAACTACAGATTAAACTGTCCTGGAGGAATTTGATTGTGCGTGTCAGACCAAAAGGGTGATTACGTCGATCAGGAAGCTGATTCATGCTATTAAATCAGAAGCACGTTGGTAAATACTCATAAGCCAGGCCAGATCTTAATCCAGATCAGCATTCCGGAAGCATCTCATTGATTTGCCTGGCCAAACCGCCTTCCGATGTCTCTTTATATTTGCGATGCATGTCTTTGGCAGTCTCCCACATCGTCTTAATTACAACATCCAGTCGGATCTTCGAATGCGTATAATCGCCCGATAAGGCTAACTGACTGGCCGTGATCGCCTTCATCGCTCCCATGGTATTTCGTTCGATACAGGGTATCTGTACCAAACCATTAATCGGATCGCAGGTGAGACCTAAGTGATGTTCCATCGCTATCTCTGCTGCCATAACAACCTGATTAGGATTACCACCCTGACAGGCAGTTAGTCCGGCAGCAGCCATTGAAGATGATACCCCAATCTCAGCCTGGCAGCCTCCCATAGCAGCGGAGATCGTTGACCCTTTTTTAAAAAGACTACCAATCTCGCCGGCGGTCAGGAGAAATTTAAGGATATCCTCTTCTCCCCTATGATCACAAAAACAGAGATAATACATGATCACTGCCGGAATCACCCCGGCAGCTCCATTGGTGGGTGCGGTGACCACCCGGCCAAAAGCGGCGTTTTCCTCATTAACCGCCAGGGCAAAACAAGTAATCCAGTTGGTGATATTGCTGAAGGTATTTTGCGAGGATTTAACCACCATTTTCCAGGCTTCCTTACCGTGATATTCCACTCCTTCCAATAACTTCTTATTTAAATGATAGGCCCTCCTTTGCACCGAAAGGCCACCCGGTAAAATCCCTTCTGTATGACAGCCTTTATAAATGGAATCTTCCATGACCGTCCAGATCGTCCGAATTTTTTCCCGGACAGATTTTTCCGGTGCGATACTCAATTCATTTCGCCAGACGATTTCAGCAATCGAACAGTTCTCTTGTTGCACCCACTTGATCAGGTTGCTTTCGGTATCAACAGGAAAAGGGAAGTCTCTTGGGTTCTCATCGTCCGGTTCACCATCTCTCTTGATAAAGCCGCCGCCAATAGAATAGTAAGTGTCTACCCGCTCGCGATTATCTATAAACCGGGTTAAAAACCGGATGGCATTCGGATGCTGAGGAAGGAATTTTTTTAGAAATTGAATATTTTCTTTAGGATCAAAATCAATTAAATAGTCGGATCCAAAATGCAATTTCTTTCGGAATACAATCTCCTGAATATAAAATGCAATGGAGGCGGTATCGATGGTCACCGGATCGTATCCGGAAAGTCCGAGGATCACCGCCAGATCGGTTCCATGTCCGATACCGGTTTTAGCCAGTGATCCAAACAATTTAACCTGAACAGAGAGAACCTTTTCTCCCTGGCATCGACGCACGACATCGAGCGCCGCTCTCCAGGGTCCCATCGTATGGGAACTGGAAGGTCCGACACCTATCTTAAACATATCGAAAATACTGATACGTTCCATTATACAAAGTTAGCAGGGATTTAGAAATGGGGATCCCGGGATTTTTGCGGGATCTGAGGCTCAAGATCCCTAACTTACGTACTTTATGAAGTGGGAGAGAGAGGGTGCGGGTGTGGGTGGTGGGGGCATGCAGTTAAAATTTAGAATTAACCATGAAAGAAACAAAGGGACCAACCTTAAAAAACGGCAAGATCTGCTATATTGAAATACCAATAAATGACCTAAATACGTCAGTGGCATTCCATACCTCTGTTTTTGGCTGGACGACAAGGACACGAAGCAATGGGAAAGATGCTTTTGATGATACAGTAAATGAAGTTAGTGGAACCTGGATAACAGAGCGAGAACCTTCAACTACACTAGGAATCCTAATATACATACTTGTCGAAAATGTAGAATCTACACTTGACTTAATTATTTCAAACGGCTGAAAAATAGTTCAGGCAATAGGTAAAGATGCGCCTGAAGTAACCGCAAGGTTTTCTGATCCGTCAGGTAATGTATTTGATATTTTCAAACAATAAGTGAGGCAATTAATTTAAGGAAACCTTCAGTGAGAAAATGGGTTATGAAGATGCTTGGTCTGATAAAAAACAGGAACTTAAATTAAAAACCTAAATGGACATGAAAAAATAAAATAAGAAGAGTGAAAATATTTCAAAGCCATATACAGCATATAAATAGAAGATTCCATGAAGGTGATCTTCAATCAATAGTAAGATTGAAGAAGTTACCGAAAGATGTGAAATATATAACTTGGAGCATAGGTTCCAGAGCTGAATCGGATTATTCCTATCAAATTGAAACTAAACAAGGGGAGAAATATTATTGTATTATAATAACCTTCCTAAGCCTGTTTATTTTACAGTCTCTTTTTTTCAAGGAATGCAACGGTAGGTCTCGCAGAGTTCATCTCTGACTTCAAGAAATGATCCGAGTCCTACAAGATTGCCTGACACCCAACCATTTTCATGAGTGGTCGAAATAAAAGTTAGAGAATTGCTGGTAGACGAGTTGATAGATAGAAAAAAGTTGGAAGTAATAAAACACCTTCGAGGTCTTTCGGAGGTAGAATCGGTTTCATCCTTAAAAATGATATTAAAGGATGATTATCTTTCTACAACGATAGACTCGAAGATCACTAGCGTCCAAAATAATGATAAATAAAAAAAATGGTCCTCAAAATCAGTTAGTTAACTATCGTGAGTCACGTAATAAACGAAGCCTCTGATTATTTGATATTAAACGACCTTGAGTCTATTGGTTCAGGTCAAAGGTTCAACGATCGATCTTTGCTTCTATATTCTTTCTACTTTTTGGCAGCAAAAAGTAGCAAAAACTGCCGTCTGTATTCGCCGGTGACCCACATCCAGGAGCTCCGCTGGATTTTATAAGGCTACTATTCTGCTAACATCAATATCATAGAACTATTAACTTTCTGATATCATTGAATTCATCCATTTTGATCGCTGTATAAAATCCCACGCTCCGCCCCTGGTGTGGGTCCCCACCGTCGAATACTAAGCCGGAATGACCTCTCACTAAACTTCGGTCAACTAAATATCATTCGATATATTATTGATGACAGAAATCAAGCAATAGCCAGGATACAAAGCATTGACGACCTGGATTAAGCAGGGATGAGATTTAAAATTAATGTACGAGAACTTGAG
>JBGTCB010000484.1:0-4088 GCA_041748995.1 Saprospiraceae bacterium
CTTTCATCTGCTACCAGCACTATCATGGCCTTTTCATCAGAACGTTGTTTTAATTTATAAATTTTCTCTACTGCCACCGCATTAGTAGCATCACAACCAATACACCAAACAGTATCCGTTGGGTAAAGTATATTTCCACCACCTTTTAACACTCTGACAGTTGGGTCTAACTCAGACATAGGCAACTCATGGATTGGGTTTCACAATGATTTTTGCTGATACTACTTAACGTGACATCTTAATTTTTCGTTATACCGTAGGTTAAAAAGATAAAAAATTAACATTCGGTCGTTAAAAGGGATCTAATTCTTCAATACCGGTCAATTAATTATTTTACACCACTTATGTACCAATTGATCAGAGTTTTGCTGATTTTCTGTGGTCTGCTATCAATCAACCATGCAAGCTGGAGCCGCCATATTATCGGTGGAGATCTCCAATACGAATGTGCTGGTAATGGTCTTTATATCATCACTATGAAAATCTACCGGGACTGCCGGCCTCAGGATGAGATAGCCGCCCCATTTGATGGCAATCAAGACAACACCGACGGAGCCTATATTGCCGTCTACCGTGGCTCATCATCCTTTCAGTTCGTGACAACCTTTGCTACCAGGTTAAGGTCACAAAGATCGATTGAACCGCCGGACTATCCATGTCTCATACCTCCGGATAACCTTTGTGTTGAGGAGGGTGTGTACCAGTTTGACTTCATGATACCCGACTGGCCTTCAAATGTTAGTTATCACTTTGTATATCAACGCTGTTGCCGAAACAACACCATATCCAATATATTTGATCCGGGTAGCTTCGGAGCCACTTATGCGATAGAGATCTCACCCGCGTCTCAGGCTAGCTGCAACAATTCACCCATTTTCAGTAGCTTCCCGCCGACAGTAGTTTGTGTGGGCAACGATATCGATTTTGATCACTCGGCTATGGATCCCGAAGGAGACAGTCTCGTATATAGCTTTTGTGTTCCCCTTAACGGAGGAGGTTTGCGAGGATTGTCTCCCAGTAACAGTGGTGCGGATGCTTGCGATGGTATCCGACCCAATCCACCCTGCGCGCCACCATTTGGACAGGTAAGATTTAGCAGTGGATACAGTGCAGAAACACCCATGGCCGGAGATCCGGTGGTATCCATTGACCGTCGTACCGGATTGATTTCGGGGACTCCCCAGATCATTGGTCAATTCGTTGTCGGTGTCTGTGTAGAGGAATACCGGGATGGGGTACGGATTGGAGAAACAAAACGGGACTTTCAGTTTAATGTTGCTGACTGTGATCCTACTGTCCTTGCACAAGTAAAAAGTGATGCGCAACTGGGAGACAAGGAATTTGTCATTAATTCATGTGGAAATAACACGATTGAGTTTAAAAACGAAAGCATTCTGGAGCAATTTATTGACACCTATCGGTGGGAATTTGACATCGCAGGCAACACTATGGTGGTTGATACCCGTGATGCCACAGTTATCTTTCCCGGAGTTGGCACCTACCGGGGACTCATGATGGTCAATCCAGGCCTTGCTTGTGGAGATACTGCTGAAATTTTTGTAAATCTTTATCCCTCGATCACGGCAGATTTTGAATTCGACTATGACACTTGCCGGGCAGGTCCTACCATTTTTACGGATAAATCGTTTACAGGGGCGACCGGCATCGAAACCTGGTCTTGGGAGTTCGGTGAGGGTGGTACCTCATCCATTCGTAATCCAAATTATACCTACCCCATACCGGGTGACCATATGGTTTCACTGACAGTAAAAGACGATAATGAATGTGAAGATACCCGCATTTATACCCTGCCTTATTTTCCTGTACCGGCGTTGGTCATTGTGGAACCAACAAGCTTTCTGGGTTGCAGTCCGGCAAATATTATCTTCAACAATTTATCCGCACCGATCGATTCAACATACAATATTGAATGGGATTTTGGTGATGGAGAAACCGGCTTTGGTGTTTCTCCGGCACATTCTTACCTGGATCCCGGGATCTTTAGTGTAATGGTGAGCATTACCTCACCAATTGGTTGCTTTATTTCTGCCTCCTTTCCTAACTGGATCGAAGTACGTGAATCTCCGGTAGCAGACTTTAGCTACCTCCCGGAAGAACCCAGTAATTTTAATCCGACGGTTGAATTTACCAATCAATCAGCAAACTATGTCGGCCAGCAATGGATTTTTGGAGGTGCAGGCAGATCATCTGAGCGCGACCCAACCTTTGCCTTTCCAGACACAGGAGCTTATCAGGTTGATCTCATCGCAATCCATCAAAATGGATGTACGGATACCTCCACCCAGATCCTTGATGTCTTACCAAGAGTGACCTACTTTATGCCCAATGCCTTTACCCCAAACGGTGATGGTAAGAATGATATCTTTTTCGGCAAAGGATACACTGCGGGTATGACCAATTTCGAAATGACCATCTGGAGCCGGTGGGGTGAACTACTCTATCGATCAGAAGATCCCGAAGAAGGTTGGGATGGGTCTAAGCAAAATTCAGGTGAATCTCTGCCCGTTGGAGTCTATGTGTACCAGGTTCGCTATACAGATCCCCGGGGTGAGTCACAAGAATTAAAGGGATTTGCTACGCTCGTTCGGTAAGTTCAGCCATGCAGAAAGATGAAATTTAGCCCAGTCACTTTCGGATCAAATCTCTGAGTCGTCATCATTTGCTGATTTATCCTGATGGTATTATTTTGGGGTACCTTTGTTTAAAATAAATATTATCTTTGCCTGCCTTTTCAGAAGGCTTGGATACATAAAATTAGTCAACAACATGAACGCCATACAATTTGTACAGGAGGAGATGATGAAAAAACCCGAATTTCCAAAATTCGGACCGGGAGATAACATCATCGTAACCTATAAGATCATCGAAGGTGAGAAAGAAAGGAGCCAGTCGTTTAAAGGTGACGTGATCAAGATTTCGGGAGATGGTTTAGGGAAGACTTTTACGGTTCGAAAGATATCGAACGGAATTGGCGTAGAACGGATTTGGCCTTTTGCATCGCCTAACATTACTGAAATCCTGATAGTGAAGAAAGGAAAAGTGAGGAGAGCCAAGTTGTATTATCTACGAGGTTTGGTAGGTAAGAAATCAAGAATTAAAGAAAAGAGAAACATCTTGAAGGATTAACCAATACCTGTATTCCTATACAGGAAAGTAATCTTCTACAGTTCATTATTGGCAGTTTTTTCGACCGATCTTCATCAGGAAGCAGTGAAATAGTGGCTTCTATGCAACCATTTGGGCGATTCGATCATTTCTATAGCAAACAGATTTCCAGAGCATGAGTTTTCGCATCCTGATCCTACTTTTGTTGCTCTTTGCTATCGACTACTATGCATTTCAGGCAGTGAAGTTAGCCGGACCTGCCTGGCCCAGAAGCCTGCGAACCAGTTTCTATATTGCCTATGTGCTAACCTCGGTTCTGGGGTACTTGTATATATTGGGCTCGATCACCAATACCTTTGATTCTCAGGGTAGCCAATGGGCTCAATATGCACGAGCATTGGTTTTTATCGTGTTTATATCTAAATTTATTATTGGCATCTTTGTCGGTATCGATGATTTCAGAAGGTTGCTTCTCTGGGGCTACAACCAGCTTTCCGAGCCTGCTGGCTTCAGTCTTTCGCGATCCCGCTTCCTCTCTCAGTTAGGCATATTTGCTGGGGCGATCCCATTGGTCAGTCTTACTTATGGCATGTGGCGGAATCCCTATCGATATCAGATTCACAAGCACAAAGTCCCCATTAATAATTTGCCATCTGCCCTCCAGGGTTTACGTATTGTTCAGATTTCTGACATCCATTCAGGGACTTTCATGAATAAGGAGCCTCTGGAGACAGCAGTCGAAATGATTAATAATCTGGATGCAGATGTGGTATTGTTCACCGGAGATCTCGTTAATAATGCAGCTATAGAAATGGAACCCTTCATCGAAGTATTTGATAAAATCAAATCCCGGTATGGAGTGTATTCAGTACTGGGAAACCATGACTATGGTGACTATATGCAATGGAATAATATTCAGGAAAAGCGGGAGAATTTTGAACAATTAATTAAAACTCATAAAA
>JBGTCB010000485.1:0-16066 GCA_041748995.1 Saprospiraceae bacterium
CCCATGCTCTCCGGTTTCATCCACCCAAAATACAATACCTCCCTGGGCAAAATCGCCTACTTTGTACTGGCGCAGTGCCAGCGTGCCATCAGATTGCCTTACTACATTTGAGGAAGCGTTAGTCACCGTGTCCATCGCTGTTATCTTTGCCTTACCTTCAACTTCAAGTCTGTCCTGGGCATGCATATTCATTACGGAATAAAACAAAATTGATAAAATCCCTAAGATTCTCATTTTACAGAAATTTTCGTTACAGAATTTTCTTAAAGCTAGTTGTTTATGACCATATAAATCAATAAATCCCTCTCAAAAATGATAACGAAATTGAGCAGCGTTCCGGGGGCGAAGGCCCGGTCGAGATCCTTTATTTGTGCCATATGGCAAGATCGGTATCTTTTGTCTACTATTGGTCTATATGGCCAGTAATCCTGATGGAGCCGTAGGCGGAATCAGGGTTACTGGCTTGCAGATATCTTTCATTGGCATTTCAAATCTCATAAATCTCATGGTAAATAATTCCTCTATTCAAAAGTGGTATCGATTAAAACAAAAAGATTTAGATCAGCAATTTATTCACCAAGTAATGGAAAGATGTGGTTGTTCGTCTTTCGAAGCAAAAGCCATTCAACAGACCGCCATATGGCACTACCACCCGACCTTTCCTTTAGCTACGCAAAAGATCGCTCCTCAATTTCTAACGCAACGCACCGAAAATCCCACCCTCTTATCGAGGACGTCACGGAAAACATCGTCAGAACTATTGGACAGGAGACGGAACCAGGCATTAGCTCCAGACTCAGTCGAACTCCACCAGTATCCGATGTTCCCAAGAAAGTTGAACGCTCCATCCTGTGTCGGAAGCCGCCCGGAAGACCTGTAAAACCACTCTCGTTGGTAGCTCCAGTGTTCGGACTATTCCAATGGGTGGTGCCAGCTGCTTTCATAGGGCCTCCTGCCACAGTACTTTGACTTCCTGCTATATTTGGATCAACACTGCCAGGATCGAGATAATCAATCAAAGTCGTCCATTCTGCATCGGTAGGCACATGCCAACCAGTGGGACATAGTTTACCAGTGTTCACCGCGTACCAATTGTACAGCTTGCCATAAGGTACATTATTGCTACTATTATTGTCATAATAACACCAGGCTCCCGTTTCCGAAGTATTTAATCCCTGCCAATCGTGTTAACTGTAGTGTTAGTAATACCTGTACTGTCATTATACTTTGTGGTCTTCAGATTTTCCACCATCCATCCTTGCGTTCCTAACTTGAGAGTTGAATAAGTATTTCCATCGGCATCCGTCACGCCTCCTCCAGTCTCTCTTAATCTCGTAAGAGACATCCATTGGTGCCCATTCCATCCCTCGAAATCATTTGTATTGGGATTGAAACGTATCGTACCTGGTGCTGGAGTCGGATCTTCCGAGTTCTTGATGATGAGGGCGCCTTCTACCTCCATCTTCTCCTGGCCGTAGGAGATCTTAACTGAGCAAATAGCATATATTAATATTAGAAGTATTGTTTTTTTCATGATTCGAGGTTTTTGCTGTATTAAAATTAGGGATTTATTCACAATTATTACCACTGAGATTGACATTTAGTGGCAAGTAACTCCTTTATAAACACACACTTCTTGTAGCATTCTTTTGGGATTTTATCAAAACGCTCATCTAATTTTAACGGATCCCGTGGACTTTGGATAGTCGACAAAAAACGGTTGGTTAAATGATCAGAGTCGTCCTGATAATGACTCCGGAATTTACAATAAACTTCGCTCGTCCACCTTGTCAGAAAGCGATATCATTTATTGTCAAGTCCTGCTTTTTCAAATTCCTCATGAGTCAGCCCAAATGGAAAACCTGCAGAAGTATATCCTGCAATAAAAGCGAAATTGTCGTCTGAGTCAAAAGCTGTCCTGTTGAAAACCTCGATTTTAGCTTTTGCTTCTTTCCTATGTTCTATTCTCCTTTTATGCGACTCCATAATTTGATTCTCCAAATTCTCCGGTATAATGACTCCAAGAGTCTTCAACTCATTAATCGCACAAATCTTATCCACCCCAAACCATTTCGCATATCCTGAAATTAAATTTCTTCCGTCATACTTTGTTATCCAGTCTTTTGCAGAGTCTAAGCGTCCTTTCCTGGCTAATGTTTTTCGTTTTGGTGTCTGTTTTTTACTCACGATCTAAAATTTATTACTTAATTTTGTTCTTTCACATGCCGTGTAGTGATATCACTTTCCGAAGTCGAGTATTTTCAGTACTAAACTTCACTAGAAGCACAAAGCTGGAATTTTACACTTTACTTTCATAGAAATACGAAACCTCGCTCTTGCAAAACGACTGATATGGATCGGTTTCTTTCATCCAGCTTTTCTAACCTTTAGTGTTTAACTTCAAAATCTAACTATCGTCCTTCATTAAAAGCCTTTTTGTCCATACTTGAACCAACACCCATTCCAATTGCCATACCTATCGGTAAACCAATCGCTAAAAGTCCCATATTTCCAATACTCAAACCTAATACAACTCCTACTGGTAATCCAAATGCAGTCATCCCTAAAAAAAGCCACAGTTTTCTGTAGTAATTTTTAGGGACGACTTTAAGTTTTTTCTCGACTAATTTTATGATTTTATTTTCCTTATCTTTTATCGTTTTCACAAAATGCCTATCAGCATCAGAAATAGAATTTAAATGTCCGATTTCTTGATTAATGAATTCAACGATTTCACTTGGCAATTCCTTTCGATCCAACACATTCACAAGTTCACCAAGTTGTTTATAAATTGTTGTGACTTTCAAGTTTTCTTTAATGTTTGGTCTCTCGATTAGTTTTTTAATAATCATAATCTTCTTCTTTTAAGCTGACCGCTTACAACGCTGCTGAAAATGGTAGCAGCCAACGTTTGGTCATTTGCAGTAGCGGGCATAGGCGCGCTAAAAATGGAGCGTAGCTGAATGTTAGCTCGACCTACATGTCACTGTCAATCGTGACCAAACCTATCTTGAAAACTAAGGTACATATAATCACCAAACCCCTCCAGTGCAAGTAGCTGCTGTTGGGTGCTGGACACTTCAGGCGACCGCCAATTAAAACAAATCTTTGTCAACCGTTGAAGTCACTTTAGCCAAATAGTCATTGAAGAACGATTATCTAAAGTGACTGAAAAGCTCATCACAACAACAACTGTCATCAGGGATAATTTTCTATTGTCCACTTCCACTCTTTGTTTTCCGTCGAAATGAAATCATCAAAATCAATAGGTCCGGCAATAAAGTATTCTCTCCATGTTTTAATCTTTCCTCTCTCAACTGTTACAATGGTAACACCAGTCACTGCTTTCTTAGATCCATTATTGCCAAAAGTAAATTCAGCGGCTCCCATTTGCTTCTCTTTGTCAAACCAAATGTTATGGAATTTCATAACTGTTCCTTTCTCTAAAGCACCAAAAAATGGCCGAAGTTGTTCGTGACCTTTGTAAAATTGTTCGTCTGGAGGTTGCATATAAACTGCATCACTCGCAAAACATTCAATTGCAGAATCCGTATTTTGACTTGTCCATGAGTCTGCTAATTGGTTCATCAACTGTATAAATTCACTTTTCTCAATTGTTCCAGTGTCCTTCTGGCACGAAACAAATGTCAAAATACAAATGGTCAGTATAATTTTACCCGTCTTCATTTTTAATCGATACGCCTTGCTCCTCTATTTTATAATATCCATTTGCTTCAACGCTTTAAAAGTTAAATCCATTCTTTTCCTGACAAAAGTGTCAAAATCAAATTCCCCTTTTGGTTCTAAGTTGGTAGCAAATAAATATGTATTGTTCTCCAATTCAATATATCCAATAAACCAACCATTGTAGACACTATTACTATTAGATAACCCTGTCTTTCCACTTAGTTTATAGTTGTCCTTTTCCTCAATAAACATTATATTCTTTACTATTTTTTCAGTTCTTTCCGATATAGGAAGTTGGGACTCATATAGTCTTTTTAAAAAATCAATTTGCTGCATTTGGGTAATTCGGGAATCGCCTTCTAACCAGAATCTATCAATGTTGCCTGAATCGACCTTCATGTCTCCATAGTCAAATTCACGGAGATAGTCATTCATCCTTTCCACACCAATTCTTCTGGCCACATCCTGATAACAATGGACACAAGAAAAACGAAATGCATCCTTTAAAACCAAATCTTGTTCCCATGTTTCTAGCCACTTTTTTTCTCCATCCCATTTGAAAATTGTACTATCACTTTCAATGACACCACTTTCCAGGCCAATTATTGAATTAGCAATTTTAAATGTCGACGCAGGTAATTGTCCTTCATTAATCCAATCAAAATCATTTGAGTAGTACCTGTCTTCTTGCAAGTCGTAAACTAAAATGGCTCCTTCAGCATCTGCAGAATCAATAATTGATTGAAATTCTGAATTTACGATTTTATTTTCTATGATTTTAACTGCTCTAATATCAGAGCCATTTCGTTTACCTGTACAGGATAAGAATAGAATTAGTATTGCTAAAATCTGTAAATCTTTCATCTTGATCTATAGGTGATAATTCCCTTTATAAACGTTCACTTCTTGTCTCATCATTCGGATTTTTATCAAGGTTAGCGGAATGGCCAGTAAAGGATAGTGGCAAGGTACACATAAGTCGAAGCAGATAATAACCTTTCGCATTCAACTGAAACCCTTATTAGTTATACCGCACGTAAATCAACGATTTTATTTTAATTCTAAATATATGTGATACTATTCTCAAGTTTATTTTTTTCAACCTGTTCCTTTAACGCAAGATTCATTTGATGATAACCAATTTCAGTTTTTCTTATCATATTACCCATAAATAAAACCATTGGTCCTCTAAATCTTTCAATTTGCCGAAATCGAGTTTTACCATCCGGAGTAAGATCAAGTAGAAAAGCATGATCTCCACGATATATGATCTTTAGAAAAGATCCACCCCAGAGAATTTTCTTGTACGGTACTACTTCGTAAACTTCCGGCTCAAATATCATTGGTTTTAAATCAGGTGGAACAACCCTGATACGCATGCGTTCACCCACCTGTAGACTTCCTTCGACCAGTGGAATAAAGGTGTTCCATGATTCCCATGATTTGAAATCCACAAGTTCTTTCCAGACTTCTTCAGGTTGCGCATCGATATCTATCCATGCATCGATTACACGATGCATTATTTTAAAAGTGCTCTTCTCTTTCATAGCAGTATCTTTACTCGCCGCACAACTTACGAATATAATCGCTTATGCAAAATTGAACAATTGGGCTTTGAAATCGAATTGTCATGTAGTACAAAAATTGGCAATTCTCTATTTCAGAATGTGCCTAACTCAAAGGAATCTCTGCGTCTATCTCTTATCACAATCAGCTAATCTCCTTCCTAAATGGACGCGGAATGTAGCTCGGGCCATGTTTTCTGTTCTATTAGGCTCACCGATTCTACGATTGCGATTGAACGAACCCTCCGATTCTATTCGAAGGGCTTAGAATGATAATCTGATCACTGGACATGATTGTATATTCCGATGGGTCCGGCCCCTCAATTCATCCATATTCCAATTTCAATGTAGCTGTCATTAAGCCATTTTATTACCATGGGTTCACCTGCATCTTCAATCGTTTCTTCCGATGGTTCTTTTCCTGAACCATAATTGATAATTTCAAATGGATGTTTATTTACATTTACTACAATTACTAATCGGCTTCCTTTTTCTATTTTCTTACTGATTATATGAGAAGCGTTAAGTGCGATTTGTTCCACCTCGTTAGGGGTCAAAAGTTGTCTCTGACTGTTTTTTTTGGCATAACTCGCTCTTCCTAAGTATCGGGACAGTAAAAAGTATTTTCCGTCGGATGTTTGCTCGTAGAACGAAATAGAGATGTCCATATCTCTCTTGTTGGTTTCCACGAATAGTTTGCCTTTAAATGCACCATTAATGTTAAATTCTTTTTCAAAAACCTCTGTCGAAAAAACCACTCCATTACTGGAATCAAGACTATCAATAATCAGGGTGGGATGAAAATAATTGTTCATACTTTCACGATCTGAAAAATCAATTATTTGTTTTTCAAATGATACTATCTTCGATTTTTGTTCAGTCAGATTTCTCTTGTCGAGATACAATCGTAAAGTTTGATTGTTAAGTGCTTCTAAGGTCGGTTCGTGTCTCCACGTATTGGTACCAATTACCTGAAAATTTACCTTATCTTTCAACAAATCAGGTTTGGGAGCATCTTTTAGAATCCAATCCAACCACTCATAGGCCAAATCCCGCATACTTACATGGGCCACTGAATCAATTTCATATCCGCGTAAATTAACCGTAGGATTCCTCTGTCCGCTCCAATGATCATAGGGACCGATGACCAAATAGTGGACTGCAGTGGGGTTGTGCCTATTATGCAATTTGAAGTACTGTAATGCTGAAATTTGCGCCCCGTCAAAATAGCCTGTAGTGGTCAATACAGGAATGTTGATTTTGGCATAGTCCTCGGGTGCAGGCACCAGGGATTTCCAGTATTCATCATAAGCAGGGTGCTGCAACCATTTCTGAAAAATCTCATTTCTGTAACCAGCCAGGCTATCCAAATCCTTAAAAGCAATACCACTTTCAAACCATTCAAAAGGCAGACTTCTCCTGAAAGGTTCCTTTTTATAAATATTGTCATGGGGCCAGTACAAGCTTAAATTCAACTGTACATTATTTTCCATTGGCACATCAAAGCCCGGCATTACAGCAACTTGTGGCACAATGGTTTTAAGTGCAGGATGGATATTTTTTGCCGCAGACCACTGGGAAAACCCCGTATAACTACCACCGTACATTCCAATCTTTCCATTGCACCATTCCTGCCCGCTGATCCAATCAATGATGTCGTAAATGTCCGATTGTTCATTTTCATAGGGCCGGTAATATTTCACATCCGTGCGAATACCCCGGGCATAGGCAACTATACCGATATAGTCCCGGTCTGCGGAATGTTTTGCAAAAATGGCATCACCTTCTCCCTGATAATAAGTCGTATAAAACAGCACTACAGGCAAGGGACGTAGGTTTGTTCTCTTTTGAACAATGATTGCGGAAATATCTATTCCACTTCTTGTCGGAATTAGAACACTATCCTGAATAAAATAAATGCTGTCTATTGAAGCATTCTGCTGGGCCAGAGATGCAGTAGTTAATATCAGGAAAATGCTCAGGGTCGTAAAATGTTTCAATGGAATTATTATTTAGTCTGCTTCAATATGTGACAGATCAGTTGGAGCTGCTCTTTCTTTTTATTATCTGTTGAACTCTCTTTTTAATTTACCTTTAAATTACTAAAAATTATACCCAAAATGCAGACCTGGTTCTCCCAAAAAGAACTTAGACCATTGATCGTCTATTTGCTTAACGATTCGGGCATTTTGGTGTGGTAAGGACGATGAGTAATGGCAATGCCGGCTGAATGAAAAACCGGTCCTTAAAAAGCTTGAAATGATAACCCACTCTAGATGTATTGAATATCTGAAATCCATTGCCAATCTTTTCACCATGATTAGCTACAAAAGATTGCCAGGCACTCATTACGTGAATAACTGTGTATAACCCCTTCCACCAGAATCGTTGATAAGCCAGGGCAAACCCGTATTCACGAATATATCCCGGAAACTTTTCTTCGGGCGCTTCAAATGATTTTCCGTAAGGTATGCCTAATGACCAGGCATATTTCCAGGTTTTGAGCTCTAACGAAACTACATCTTTGCCGGTGATGCGGTAGCCAAAGTTGAGTTGCACAAAATCAGGGCTGTTTTTCGAGTCCAGGTTACCCAACAAAAACAGAGTGCTGCCTACAAACCACTTTTTATAAGTGCTATCTTGCCGGGTGTATTGAGCTTGGTGTTGTAAAGTGCTTGTCAACATTAAGACAAAACCAATGAATAGAAGATTTCAACCCTGTCCGATCGATCAGAGTCAACAAGTTACCACGCTCGTGAAACCCGGCATTTTTAGTAACATTGTATCATCAACCAAAATTTCAGAATCAAATGTACCTGTTGGGATATGATATTGGCAGTTCGTCCATTAAAGCGGCCCTGGTCGATTTAAATACCGGCAAAAAAGTAGCCATCGTGCAACATCCGGCAAGCGAGATGGTCATTCATGCACCTCATGCAGGTTGGGCTGAGCAGCATCCGGATACCTGGTGGCGACATATCTGTGATGCGACCAAACAATTATTGGCAGAGAATGGCATTGACGGAGGTGACATCAAGAGTATCGGAATCGCTTACCAAATGCATGGCCTGGTCATGGTGGATACGGATGGTGATGTGATCCGGCCTTCCATTATATGGTGTGACAGCCGGGCCGTGGCCACCGGTCAGGATGCCTTTGATGAAATCGGTCATGAGGTCTGTCTGAGTCATATGCTTAATTCTCCGGGCAATTTTACAGCCTCCAAATTAAAGTGGGTGAAAGAAAATGAAGCCGAAGTATTTGATGCCTGTGCTAAAATCATGTTACCCGGTGATTATATCGCATACAAGCTTTCGGGTGATATCCAGACGACCGCCAGTGGACTTTCCGAAGGAGTGCTGTGGGATTTTCAGACAGATGTACCGGCAAAAATCCTGATGGATTATTACGATTTTGACAGTTCCTTATTGCCGGAGATTGTACCCAGTGTAGGTTTCCAAAGCAGGGTATCCGACCTGGCCGCCCAGCAGACCGGACTAAAATCCGGAACACCCATTTGTTACCGGGCAGGTGATCAGCCAAACAATGCGATGGCACTGAATGTGCTGGAACCCGGTGATATTGCCGCTACCGGTGGCACGTCCGGCGTAGTCTATGGAGTGGTCAACCGGCCGGTATATGACCGGTTGTCAAGAGTCAATGGCTTCGCCCATGTAAATCATCATCCAGCAAATCCAAGAATTGGCATTCTGCTGTGCATCAACGGAGCAGGCATTCAATATGGTTGGATGAGAAAAATGATCGCACCTGGAACTACTTATCCGGCCCTGGAGCAAAAGGCTGCCAGGGCAGGGATCGGATCGGACGGACTCTGTGTGATACCATTTGGCAATGGTGCCGAACGAATATTTGAAAACCGGGATATCGGAGCCCATATCTGCCATCTTCAACTAAACCGGCACCTGCAGGAACATCTGATCCGGGCTACCCTGGAAGGTATTTCCTTTTCCTTTGTCTATGGTATGGATATCCTGAAAGAGATGGGATTAAAAATCGAAGCCATCAAAGTGGGTAATGACAACCTGTTTCAATCGGACATTTTTGCCCGGTCTATCTCAACCCTGACCGGGGCTTCAATTAAAGTTCTGGATACCACTGGGGCGGTTGGTGCCGCTCTAGCTGCCGGAGTGGGTGCCGGTCATTTTTCCGGTTTTAAGGAAGCCATGACCAATCTTCAGATTGTCCGGGAGATTACTCCGGATCGGGATTCGGAAGATCATCAAAAAGCTTATGGGCTGTGGAAGGACGCCTTGAAAGGCGTCCTCACTCAGTAGGAAGTGATCATTAATCTTCTGAAAAAACTTCTCCAAGTCAGATTTATAAATCCGGCTTTCAGTTGGTCAATGCAATAATCAAAAGCCCCGTTGGTCAATAAATCGCGGAAGATCAGCGTTTTGAAAGTAATTGACATTTAATTGAGTGTGCCATGAGAGGAACAATAAACCTTTTGATCCCGTTGACTCTTACCCTTGCTATCACTACCACTGCTTGTCATTCCAGCAAGAAAACCGGGGTGTTAACACCCCGTTCTGCCACTATGGGTGACCCATATACGGGAGATTGGGATTTCATCGTAAAAGACACGCCATCCGGTGACGCTCAGGGAGTAATGAATATTGAAAAAGATGGGTTTGCTTACCGGGCAAATGTCTCCGCCGACATTGGTGAAATGTCGATTGACCATCTGACAATCCAGGAAGAGCGGCTGAAAGGATACTTTCACTACAAAGGTTATAAAGTTAATGTCAAAGGAAATTTTGCGGGTGATACATTCGAAGGAAAAGTGGGAATGACCCTGCTCAGTTATCCCTTTGTTGCAAAAAAGAGATGAGTGTAGGTGTAGGTGTCGCTGAGTGTGAGTGTGGGTGTGGGTGTGAGTAACTAACTGGCCATACTCATCGACACACGTTTCTCCAATTCCTGAACTGTATCCCGGAACAATATATCGGTATCCATCAGATCTTGCACCGCATTGCAGGAATAAATGACAGTGCTGTGATCCCGGCCACCAAATTTAGCTCCAATGGCTTTCAGGGATTTATTGGTTAATTTTTTTGCCAGAAACATGGACAGCTGTCGGGCAATGACAATAGATCTCTTTCGGGTTTTTGAATGCAATTTTTCTACCGGCAGCTCGAAATATTCGGCTACCAGGTCCTTAATGTTATCTACTGTCACCTGCTTGGTGATCTGAGTGACAAACTTCTTAATCACTTCTCTGGCCAGAACCAGATCAATTTCTCTCCGGTTTAGGGAAGCCTGCGCCAGCAATGAAACAAATACTCCCTCCAGCTCGCGAATGTTATTCTGAATGTTGTAGCAAATAAACTCGATCACATCATTTGGAATATCCTGCCCCTCATCCATCATTTTAGACTCGAGGATGGCCATTCTTGTTTCAAGATCTGGTGCCTGAAGATCGGCAGTTAGACCCCATTTCAACCTAGATATCAATCGCTCCTGCATTCCATCCAGGTCTTTGGGTGGACGATCGGATGTAAGAATGATTTGCTTACCGTTATCACGAAGTTGATTAAAAATATGGAAGAAGATTTCCTGGGTCTTTACTTTATTGGCCAAAAACTGAATATCATCGACGATGAGTACATCTACCAACTGATAAAAGTTGACAAAATCTTCAATTGCATTGTTCTTGATTGCCTGGATGATCTGATTAGTAAACTTTTCAGAAGAAACATACAACACGGACTTTTGGTCAAAGTCCTGCAAAATCTGATTTCCGATAGCATGGGCAAGGTGGGTTTTCCCTAAACCAACATCGCCATAGATGACCAGAGGATTAAACGAGGTGCCACCTGGTTTTCTGGCAACCGCCATTCCGGCAGACCGGGCAAGCCGGTTACAATCTCCCTCTATATAGGTATCAAACGTGTACTTTCTATTAAGCTGCGGATCTATCTTGAGTTTTCGGATACCGGGTATCACAAACGGATTCTTAATTTCCTGCTGATCGATCGTCACTGCATGAGTTGAAACACCATTAGTCACTGACTTTGCTACCTCATCCGTACGCAGAAGAATCTGATACTCCAGATGACCTTCTTCTCCCAGCTGGCTTTTGACCGCTTTCTTCAGAAGAGACACATAGTGCTCTTCCAACCACTCATAAAAAAACTTATTTGGAACTTGGATGGTGATCGATTTTCCGTCAAGACCTACCGGTTTAATCGGCTCAAACCAGGTCTTATAGCTCTGGGGATTTACGCTTTCACGAATTACGTGAAGACAGTTAGCCCATATGATATTACAGTCCTTTACCATTCTTCTTTGAACTCTATTTCTAGCGTTACAACAATAAAATTATCACCAAAAACCGGAAAATTGGGTACCAAATCAGGCGAAGTGCCTGGGGGATACTACAGTCTCTTAACTAGAAAACAAATTTGAAAAAAAATATCTATAAACCTATCCTGATGCGATCAATTTATTTAAAAAATTTTTAAATTAATGTTGAATTTAATATATAGTATTCTAAATGTCAACAGGAAAGCATGAAAAATCAGCATGTAAATCGAATAAGTTAAAAAAATATATATAGTTTGCACGAAATCCGGCAGACTACCTGACTACCTGGGTCTGACAGGTCACACAGCGATTTTTTGTGTTCTTTTCGAAGCTTACGTCGATTCTTCCCAGTACGATGCCCGCCCAGCCTGCCTGATGGATGATTACCGGCTGATTTGCATTGTTAGAAACAAGGTGCGGTTCTTCCATAAAAGTATGAGTATGGCCTCCAAGAATCAAATCGATGTTTCTGGAGTTGGTGGCAAACTTAATATCGTCAATCTGCGCATCACTGTATCTATACCCCAGATGAGAAAGGCAAATAATATAATCACATTCCTCTTCATTCCTGAGGAAGCCGGCTATGGCATTGGCCTTCTCTACCGGATCCAGGTACCGGGTTCCGGCATAGAGTTTTTCCGGAACCAAACCCTCAAGACTGATGCCTACACCGAGGACTCCGATTTTTAACCCCGATTTTTCAAAAACCTTATATGGCAAAGTCTTACCCCGAAGGTTTGTCTGATCAAAATCATAGTTACAGGTTATGAAGGGAAAGCTGGCATGGGGCAGCTGCTTCACCAATCCATCGATACCGGCATCAAAATCATGGTTGCCGATCGTGGTGGCATCATAACCCATCTCTGTCATCAGCTTGAGCTCCAGTTCGCCACCAAAAAAATTGAAGTAGGGAGTACCCTGAAAAATATCACCACTGTCCAGTAGTAAAATATTGGGTTCATCAGATCGAATTTCATTGATCAATGCAGCTCTCCGCGACGCACCTCCCAAACCCTGATTGCGACTACCATCCATCGGAAACGGATCTATCCGGCTATGCACATCATTGGTGTGCAGGATGGTGAGTTTGGTGATCCTGGGCCTGGCTATAGCTTGCAGAGGAAAAGCACCCAAACTGAGTATGGAGGCTGATGTAGCAGTTTGTCTTAAAAATTTTCGTCGATCCATTTTATTGATCCAGGGAAACAACCCGGCCTTCAATCCGGGCATCGAGTGACTGAGATCGGGCATGCTTGGATAATGCATACTCAATCAGCGCGTCCCGGTAATATATGTTTAAATTTTGATATGGGTATTCTTTTAAAAAACTACAATCATTTCCTCCTTCAGCGAGATAGTCGGACAACGCAATTTGATAGGTTTTGAGAGCATCCAGGGCTGCCCCCCGAATATTGATGTTTTGCGCTTTTTTATCCTTTATCTGGTAGGTTACCCCGGCGCTGATCGGCCAGCCGGACGAAGCAGCCATCGTATCAAACAATTTTCTTATCACCGTACCCGGCAGTTGCATCGTCACCAGATAATTGTCAAATGGCATGAGTTCATAAAAATGACCCCGCGTGATCGGACCGGCCGGAAGACTCGGTACCCGTAATCCACCCGGGTTACAAATGGCAAAATCAATCTCCTCCCGGGTGATAAGTTCAGTCTGACTAAGAATAGCATCGGCCACCCAGTTTCCCAGGGTAGACTCACTTGCCCCTCTGGCAGCCTTTTGCATTGAATGTGAAGCCAGCGCAACCATCTCTCCCATCTCGGCAGAAAGTGACTGACGGTAGGGCTCGATCAAGTGATCAAGAGGAGCAGTACGATTGCTGTTTATGTTCTTTTCAGTGATCTGATAGGTGGTGACCTGATCATCGGCCAGATGGTAGACCCGGGAGCAGCTCAAAGCAGCTACCAGGATCAGCAAGGCAATTCCACCCTTTATAAGATCAATCATAATAGTAGCTGTGCTTCTTGTTTGATGGCAAAAATCGCTTTCCGGGTCGGATCGAATTCAGGTTTGGTAAAATGATCAATCAATCCGCGGCTATAGGTATCGGCATCTTCACTAAAAGCTGTGGTCACCATGACATGATCCAATTGATTGAAGAGTTCCTGTTTGGCAAGACGAATAATCTCCCAGAGTTTGTCGGAGACATACATTTGCTGGGTGACATTGTGCTCAAATTCCTGCTGGATGGCGATCATCAGGGCTGATTGAAGATCGCCGGATGACATTTTTTTTGTCCGGATGCGCACCACCAGGTTGGGAATATGTATCCGCTCAAAAAATAAAATTAATCGCTCATAAGCCTGAAGTTTCAATGGCAAGACATTGGCTGATGTCCGTTTTTGAATCTCCAGCAGCTCGAGTTGCTCCTTATTTCTGAAGAATTGCCTGATCACCAGGTAACAGCAGGCAAATACAATCAAAGAAGGCAAACATACCATCAACAGGTAAAACCAAACGGAAACTTCATTCATACTTTATCGCGATTGAACAAATGAAACGCATTATACGTTATTGACAAAAGTAAGAAGCTTTCAGGATAGAGGCCTTTTCCTTACTTTTGATTTTTCGAATACGGACGAAAAAGTTTTACAAATGAGTGAAGTAAAAGAAACAACCGGAATACTACCCGTCACCATTACTACCGGAGCAGTATCTGAGTTAAAAAAGATTATGCAGCAAGAGAATGTACCGTCGGATTACGGTCTTAGGGTGGGCGTAAAAGGAGGAGGGTGTTCAGGATTTTCTTATATCCTTGGATTTGACAGTATCAAAGACGGTGATCAGGAATATGTCATCGATGGGATGAGAGTCATTATGTCTAAAGCCCATGGGATCTACTTGTTGGGTATGGAAGTTGACTATATTGATGGACTCAATAACCGGGGTTTTACTTTCAAGAATCCGAATGCCAAAGAAACTTGTGGCTGCGGTACCAGCTTTTCTGCTTAAACACTAAAACTGAGGCCGAAACCATAAATCGTTACTTCCTGGTGTTTCGCTCCGCTGGAGCTAGAGCAGATTCCTTGATATGTCCTCTACAAAGATTTCGCTCCTTCGGAGCTGATGGGGCAGCGGGATCCGGGAGCCAAACGGAACCCCATGCAAAACCTCAAGGCAAACAAATACCCGCTATCGATCAGCGAGAGCTCCGAAGATCCTGGAGCCAACGTATCCAGAAGATTTCAGTTCAGCAAGTCAACAATTCAACCACAGCAGGAACTCCTAAATCCCCTAAAAGGGGACTTCCCAGAGGGCCAGGAAAACACACTGTACATTGGAAGGATCAGTTCAACAGTTCCTCATTATCCCATTGCTTCGGAAGGAACAGTTCAACAATTAAACAGTTACAGTTCAACAATTAAACAATAATCACCTACATATTGGCAATGATCTCGGTGCCGAATTCAGAGCATTTCAAAAGAGTAGCTCCTTCCATCAGACGTTCAAAGTCGTAGGTGACCCGTTTTTTACTAATCGCACCCTCAATACCTTTAATGATGAGATCACCGGCTTCTTTCCAACCCATGTATTCCAGCATCATTACTCCGGACAGGATCACGGAACTTGGATTTACTTTGTCCAAACCGGCATATTTGGGTGCTGTACCATGTGTTGCTTCAAAAATAGCCAAACCGGTGGTGTAGTTTATGTTCGCTCCCGGTGCGATACCAATTCCTCCTACTGCTGCTGCGAGAGCATCGGAGATGTAATCACCGTTGAGATTCAGGGTAGCAATAACTTCATATTCTGCCGGCCTTAACAGGATTTGCTGTAAAAAAGCATCGGCGATCACATCTTTGATAAGGACAGCGCCACCTTCAATAGCTTTCTTTTGTGCTTCGTTGGCGGCCTGGCTTCCCTGCTCGGCTGCAATACGATCATGCTGAGCCCAGGTGAATACCTTATCGCCATATTCTCTTTCAGCCAGGGCATACCCCCATTCCTTAAACTTGCCTTCAGTATATTTCATGATATTGCCCTTGTGGACCAATGTCACACTAGGTCTTTTCTGCTCGATGGCATATTTAATGGCGGCCCGTACGAGGCGCTCGGTACCTTCAACGGACACCGGTTTAATACCCAGTGACACGGTATCGGGAAAGCGGATCTGAGTAACTCCCAATTCCTCCATTAAGAATTTCTTCAGTTTATTGACCTCGGGGGTACCGTGATTGTATTCGATTCCGGCGTAGATGTCTTCCGTGTTTTCCCGAAAGATCACCATATCCACCAATTGAGGATCTTTTACCGGGCTGGGAACTCCGGTAAACCATCTTACCGGTCTTACGCACGCATAGAGATCCAGTTTTTGCCGCAGTGCTACATTAAGCGACCGGATACCCCCTCCCACCGGAGTGGTCAATGGTCCCTTGATTGCTATCAGGTATTCTTCAATATCGTGAAGAGTTTCATCAGGCAGCCACTCACCGGTTTGATCAAATGCTTTTTGCCCACAAAGAACTTCCTT
>JBGTCB010000486.1:0-4053 GCA_041748995.1 Saprospiraceae bacterium
TCAATCAAGTCATTGGGAATACTCAAAAAATGTTGTCTGAAGAGAATAATGGCAAAGGCATTGATCATCGCAGGGATGATGAGCGCAGCAAAAGTATTGACCCATTCAAATTTTACCATCAAAATATAGTTTGGTATCAGCGTAATCTGAAAGGGTAGAGTCATCGTAAAAATAATCAGGTAGAATATGAAATTACGACCCCTAAACCGATGTTTTGCCAGGGCATATCCGGTCATCGATGCAAAAACCAGGACACCGGCGGTGACGGAGCCAGCCACGAGAAGGCTATTGAATAAGGCTCTAAAAATTGGGATGCTTTTGAAGACGGTGAAATAATGGTCGAAGGTGAAATCAATGGGTAGAAATATCAGGTTAGGGATGCCGCTTTCACTGGAAAGTGACGCACTGACCATCCAAATAAAGGGATAAATAAATACGATTGCTGCAACGGACAACAGGATATATAAGATAATGCGTCTCATTATTTTAGTCAGTTTCAAGGTATTTTCTTTGTAAGGCCACGACCAGAAGTATAAATAGGGCAAAAGTCAATCCCAGAGTGGCAGCATAACCCATGTGGTAATAAAAAAAGCCCTGCTTATAGATGTATAGTACTGCAGACAAGGTGCTGTTGAGAGGCCCGCCACCGGTCATAACATAAGGTTCTATAAATAGGGAAAATCCTGAAATGGTACTTAAAATGATGACCATAATCATCGTGGGATTGATGGCTGGCAGGGTAATAAAACGGAATTTCTGCCACTCATTTGCTCCTTCCAGATCGGCTGCTTCGTATAAGGAAGTTGGTACCGAGTTGAGTCCGACCAAAAACAAAATAATGTAGAGTCCGACATTTTTCCAGGTTGCCATAATCGCAATGGAAGCCATCGACCAGTTTGGATCGATCAGCCATCCAATCCGGCCCAGACCAAGCCCGGTCAACAACCGGTTGAGTATGCCGGTTTCAAAGCCATACAATTGTTGCCATAAGATAGTGACTACCACACCCGAAACCACCACGGGCAAGAAAAAAACACTGCGAAAAAACCCGCTCATTTTAAGTCGTTTACTTAAGATAAGTGCCAGAAATAGAGCAATCCCGATCTGAAGTGGAATGTGAATGATCAGAAAGACCAGGGTATTGTAGGTAGCTTTCAGAAAATAAGTGTCCTGGATTAGTTTCTTATAATTATTCAGACCGATAAAATGCATGGGACTGATTATATTCCATTTATGAAAAGTCAGTACCAGCGAAAAAATAACCGGAAAGGCGACAAAGCAGAGAAAATGTAAAAGATATGGAGTTACCAATAAATACGAACTCAGTTTTTTCTTAATTTTCATTGTGTATTTTCTGGTGTTGATCCTTGAATAGTCGCTCCTGGGAAGGGGTTGAGAAGAAATGTTGCACTATTCTAAATATAGCAAATTAACGGCATGTGCAGCATCGCGAATAGCCTTTTCCGGTGATTTTTTATCATAAACTACACATAATTCATATTCCTGTGAAATCAGGTCAAGAACTTCTTTCATATAGGGACTGCTGTCCATGCCTTTTAAATATTCGGATTGCCTTTGAAATGGTTTTAAGGATGGATTTTCTTCAAAATAGTGCAAAAAGATTGGATTTTCCGTGAGGTCCTTTCTCCGGGGTAATTGTTGGGATAGCGTGAGAAATTCCAGATCACCCTCTTCACTGATCATCGTCTGTAAAAATTTCCAGGCTATTTCAGGATTTGAACAAGTATTAAAAATGACGATATTTTTAGGGTCGCAATAAGTATATGGAGGATGAACAGAAATTTCGGGCACGGGTATTGCGGCAAAATCGTAGGTGAGTCCATCGGATTTGAAGCGATTTAACTGCATAATATCCCACGGCCCCGTGAATTTTACCGCAATATCTTCAGTTAGAAAGAGGTCGCTCTGGGATTTTGCTTGTTCTTTCGGAAAATAGCCATGCCGGTATATTTCCTGAAGGAATTTAAAAACACCGACGGCATGATGATTATCAAAAGTTGCTTTGCCATTTTTAACCAGGGGTTCACCACCCGAGGCTGCAAAATAGAGGGGTAAGAAATTGAAGAATCGTTGCCACCAGATGGCTGCTACTTCGGTGGTACCCATCCACTGATCGGTATAACCATCCTGGTCACGATCCTGAGTCATCTTTTGAGCTGACGCCAGAAATTCATCGTAAGTTTCCGGTACTTTGCTTATTCCTGCCTGTCGGAACATCCCGGGATTATATAACATCATAATCGGATTGGCCTTCCAGGGTATCTGATAGATATGACCATCAGAAGAAGTAATCTCCTCGATGACATCTTCATTGCAGCGATTTTGCAAAAACTCCATAAATCCAGGCAGCGTATCAAGGGGCACCAGGACGCCAGCCAGAGCATAATCTTCGACATCGCCTTGCCACATATTGGCATAAATATCAGGCGTAGTTTTTCCTACGACGGATGCTAAAATGATTTCTTCACTCGACGATCCCTCCGGGACTGGTTGAAATAAAATGGGATTCTCCGGATTATTTTCATTCCAGATGCGAATCCGGTTTTGGGCAAATTGCATCTCTTCCGGGTTATTAGCTGACCAATATATGAGACTCCCATCGCTCTTTTTATCTTGTGAACAGGAAAGCAGCAGCACCAAAGGAATTAAATATAACCGGTAGTTAAAAAAGTGATGGATCATAGTGCCTGTCATCCTTAAAAAGCAGGAAGAATAAAACTGAAAATCATTTGCCTCAAAGTAAGCATAAAAGCTCACAGGCAGGCAATAATGGTTCAATTACCCACACATCCACACCCACACTCACACTCAGACTCACACTCACACTCACACCCAATCCACACCCACACTCAAATTTTTTCCGTATTATTCTCTCTGCAAAATCATTTGGAATTAATTTGAACTATCATGTATCGACGGGATTTTATTAAAAATGTAGCAATGGCTTTGCCGGCAGCATCCTGCATGCCTTACTTTCAGATGTTGTCCGCATCGGAAATGGCCAGAGTCAAGATTACCGATGTTAAATGTGTTCGGGTCAAAATTGGTTTTCGGGTGAGTCCTCTCGTCAAAATCGAGACAGATGCTGGTGTCATAGGGATCGGAGAATGTCACCATGACGAAAACGGATTTGGTGCCAAAGATGTGGTCCTTAACGTCTGTAAGCCAATTCTGCTGGGGCAGGATCCCTTTGATCTAGAACGCTTAATTTTTAAGATGAACACCCGGACTTCCTATTATGGGGGCAATCACGGTGTTGCCATGCATGCGATCACGGGTGTTGAATTTGCAATGTGGGATATTATCGGAAAGATTACGGGTCAACCCGTGCATAAGATTCTTGGTGGTGGTTCGCATGTTAGTGAGGTTAGAGCTTATGTTTCATCCGGACCCAGGGATCTCCTGAATATGGATTCTTGTCTCGAATTTGCCGAGAATATGAAAAAGGTAGGATGGACAGCGGCCAAGGTCAATGTCTTAAGAGATCAACGATGGAATGAGCTGGATAACCGGCGTATATCCAATGTAGAAGTAGACCGAAATGCGCTTGGATATGCCAATCTCCGAAAAGCGATGGGCCTTGAATTTGATATAGCAGTGCACTGTCATTGGGAATTTGATTTTGACAGCGCACTGAGACTGGCACAGGCTGTTGCGCCAATGAGACCTTGGTGGCTGGAAGATCCATTGCCCATCGCTTACAATGAGCAGTGGGTAAAACTCACCGAAAAATCTCCGGTTCCGATTCTTTGTGGCGAAAACCTATATGGCCGGGATGACTTTAGACCATTTATTGTAAATCAGGGTGTCAATATGATTGAGATTGATGTCGCGATGGCCGGAGGTTTGTTGGAAGCAAAAAAGATCGCTGATTTAGCGGAGACTTATTTTATTCCGGTGGCAACCCATAATGTGGCTGGACCGATCGCAACCGTTGCATCTGCGAATTGGGCTGCCTCCGTCCGCGAATTTCTTGGCCATGAGGCCTTCATCAGTAATCCGATTAATCGGGATGGCACTGGTATTAAAGGT
>JBGTCB010000487.1:0-4586 GCA_041748995.1 Saprospiraceae bacterium
TTTTAAAAGATATCATTCAAACTCAAATCCAGGGAAAATAATTAATGATTCGGTGGTCAATTTCTGATCAGGAGTTTGCGACTTGTTTGTTCTTTACATTAATGTTCAATGTTCTTGCAACCACTTTCTCGCGTTGACAAAGGCTTCAATCCAGGGGGAAATGTGATCTCCCTTCCGGTCCGGATAATAAGCCCAGTTCCATGGAAAAATAGATCTTTCGATATGAGGCATGGTGACCAGATGCCGACCATCTTCGCTGGAGATCATCGCAGTATTGTAATCACTGCCATTGGGATTGGCGGGATATTCTGAATACCCATATTCCGCTATAATATGATAGTGTTCCCTTGAAAGAGGAAATTGGAATTTACCTTCTCCATGCGAGATCCATACACCAAGCTTGCATCCTGCCAGGCTGGAAAGCATGACTGAATTATTTTGTTGCACGACGACCGATGTAAACGCGCTCTCGTGTTTGCGTGAATTATTAAATCCCATACTAGCCTTTTCCCTATGGGATGGATTAATGAGACCGAGTTCAATAAATAGTTGACAACCATTACAAATCCCAATGGAAAGCACATCTTCTTTACTAAAAAAGCGATCCAGGGCTTTTTTTGCTTTTTCATTGTATAAAAAAGAGCCAGCCCAACCTTTGGCAGAACCCAGTACATCGGAATTACTAAAACCTCCAACGGCTCCCAGGAAACGGATGTCTTCAAGAGTCTCCCGGCCACTAATTAAATCCGTCATATGAACATCCAACACCTCAAACCCCGCCAGATAAAGCGCATGAGCCAATTCCCTTTCACTGTTACTACCCTGATCCCGGAGAACTGCTGCTTTGATTTTCTGTCCATGACCCATCTCAGGTAAATTACCGGTAAAATAGCGGGGAAATTCAAAATTCAGCGGTTGCTTTTTATAATTTTCGAAACGGTTTTGGGCTAATTGAATTCCCGATTGTTTTTGATCCAATAAATAGGATGTCTCATACCAAACATCGCGGAGTTTTTCAATATCAAACTCCCAATGATTTTCAAAGTTGGTTAATTGCAATGCAGTTGCTGATACAACATGTCCGATTTTATGTAATTCCAGATTTTGCTCTCTGAATATTTCTTCAATGGATGAATCTGCTGTCTGTATAACCACCCCACTGTTCTCCGAAAATAATAATTTGACAATATCCTTTTCTCCCAGGGAAGTTAGGTCAATCCGGGCACCGATCCCATTTTCAGAAAAACACATTTCCAGCAATGTGGTGATCAGTCCACCAGATGAGACATCATGACCCGCTACTATCTTTTCTTCTTTGATTAATTTTTGAATAATATTGAAATATTGGATAAAATAGGTTGTGTCTTTGATATCAGGAGTTATTCGTCCAATTTTATTTTGGGTTTGGGCAAAGGCGGATCCGCCTAAATTAAATGCATCCTGGGAAAAATTCAGGTAATAAACCGGGCCACCTTCCCGATGAAAACCAGGTTCAATAATTTTATTAATATCACTACAATTGGCTACGGAAGAAATAATCACGGTACCAGGTGCCAGCACTTCATCATGCGCGTATTTTTGCTTCATGGATAATGAATCTTTGCCAGTGGGTATGTTAATACCCAGATCGATGCAAAATGCTGAAATACTTTCAACGGCTTCATACAACCTGGCATCTTCTCCCGGATTTTTACAAGGCCACATCCAATTAGCCGAAAGCGATACCGATTGCAGTCCGTCTTTAAGAGGAGCCCATATCAAATTTGTCAGGGCTTCGGCGACGGCATTCCGGGCTCCGGCCGCCGCATTAATCAAACCACTGACCGGAGCATGCCCTATCGAAGTGGCTACTCCCTGATGGCCTTCGTAATCCAGGGCCATAACTCCTACATTATTAAGGGGTAGTTGAAGAGGGCCGGTACATTGTTGCTTGGCGACTCTGCCACCAACACAGCGGTCAACTTTATTGGTTAACCAATCTTTGCAGGCTACAGACTCCAGACGAAGAACACTTTGCAGATAGGTGTGAATTAGCCCGGCATTATAGGTTATATCTTCAAATTGCCTGTCAATGGTCTGATCGGTCATGATGGTCCGCGGCGAACTGCCAAACATATCGCTCAAGGCCAGGTCCAGGGGTTTTTCGCTGGTTTTTTCGGAAACAAATGAAAACCGTTGATCACCGGTTATCTCGCCGACATTGTAAAGGGGAGCCCGTTCCCTGGATGCCAAAGCTTCCAGTTTCATGAGGTGCTGAGGAGCAATTAACAGACCCATTCGTTCCTGTGATTCATTACCAATAATCTCTTTGGCAGAAAGAGTGGGATCTCCTACCGGTAATTTATCCAGATTGATTTTTCCACCCATTTCTTCAACCAGTTCGGAGAGACAATTGAGATGACCGCCGGCACCATGATCGTGGATAGAAACAATTTGGTTTTCTTCATCTTCGAGCATGCCTCGCACCACATTAGCCACTCTTTTTTGCATCTCCGGATTGGATCGTTGCACTGCATTAAGTTCAATGCCGGACTGATATAAACCGGTATCGGCAGAAGAAACAGCGGCACCACCCATTCCGATACGATAATTATCGCCTCCCAGCACCACAATTCGATCACCTTTTTGTGGCGTCTCTTTTTGTGCCTGTTCCGATTTTCCATAGCCGACTCCTCCGGCAAGCATAATCACTTTATCATAACCTAATTTACGCTGATGTTCTGCATGCTCAAAGGTTAGAAGTGAACCAGCAATCAGAGGCTGCCCAAATTTGTTTCCAAAATCGGAAGCGCCATTGGAAGCTTTGATCAAAATCTCCAAGGGTGTCTGATACAGCCAGGGGCGTTCTGCCATTCCTGTTTCCCATGGACGATTATCGTTCAGCCGGGGGTACGCAGTCATATAGACGGCAGTTCCAGCTAAAGGGAAAGAACCCTTGCCTCCAGCCATGCGGTCACGTATTTCGCCTCCCGAGCCGGTAGCCGCACCGTTAAAAGGTTCCACGGTCGTTGGAAAATTATGTGTTTCCGCTTTAAGGGACAAGACCGACTGAAAGCGTTTTTTGCGGTAAATGTCCGGTTGGTGGGATGTCTCCGGTGCAAATTGAATTACTTCCGGTCCCTGGATAAATGCTACATTATCCCGGTAGGCAGAGACAATTTCATTGGGATTTTCTTTGGAAGTCTTCTTTATCAGGTTGAATAGAGACCTATTTTTTTCGATTTCGTCAATGATAAAGGTGCCATTAAAGATCTTGTGCCGGCAATGTTCACTGTTTACCTGAGAAAACCCAAATACTTCTGAATCTGTCAATGGTCTGCCTATTCGCTGTGCAACCTCCTTCAGATAATCAATTTCCTCCCCATTCAATGCAAGTCCTTCCGCGGCATTAAAGGCCTGGATATCCGTGATCGCAAGGATTGGATGCGGCTCAATATCAATAGTAAATATCTCCTGGTTAAGTACACTGTATTTTTGGAATAACATGGGGTCGTATGTTCTCTCGTCCTGCCACGGTATGAACTCTTCAATACGTAGAATGCCAGAGATACCCATGTTATGTGTAATGTCTACGGCATTCGAGCTCCATGGAGTAATCATAGCGGAACGCGGCCCCAAAAAAATACCCATGACTATTTCAGAGTCTATAGGATGCTGATTTCCAAAAAGCCAGGATAATTTCGATAAGTCTTTGGAAATTATGGGTTTAAGGGTGTGAACGGCAAAAATCTTATCCGTTGGACTACCGAAGAAGACAATCATAGGAGCACCATGTTAGATAAGCACACAAATTTTAGATTTATTTAGGTAATATTCTAATTTTCTTCAATTTCAATAGGTATTGGTATTGCGGCCCTCGATCAGGTGATCTTATTTAGCCTTTCATCGTCACGGCATCAATCTACCCACCTTGGAATAAAAATAATTGGATACCTGGAAATCATCTCCTCATTCATTATTGCTTTAAGTGAGAAGAATCTAGCTTTGAGCCAAAATTTGACAGATTATAAGATGCTCCACCTTACGAGGTGCTTTTCGTATGGCTGCTGTTTACTCCTGCCGCTGCTTTTGCAGGCACAGGATGGCAAAAATTTACAGGATTCATACCGTTTGGTAATCGGCCGCACCGATGACGCTATCCGGATCGATGGAATACTGGATGAACCAATCTGGTCGCTGGTGGATACGGCCGGAGACTTCTGGCTCAGTTTTCCTGTCGATGACCGGCGGGTGGAAAAGGAATTTCAAACGGAGGTGATGATGTGTTATGACGACCAGTACATCTATCTGGCGGCAGTTTGTTATGGAGCAGGGCCCTATGTAATCCAGTCTTTGAAAAGGGACAATCAAAATTTTTGGATGGGTGATGGATTTGCGGTGGTCTTTGATCCGGTCAATGAAAGAACAGCAGGAGTCACTTTTGGTACAAATCCGGGTAATGTGCAGACGGAGTCATTGGTGAGTGGTCAAACAGGCCGCCGCGGAAATAATCCCGGTTCGTCCGGTATAAATGTTGCGTGGGACAATAAGTGGTTCAGCAAAGTAAAAACGTATCCCGACCGGTATATCGTAGAGATGGCGATCCC
>JBGTCB010000488.1:0-1537 GCA_041748995.1 Saprospiraceae bacterium
TGACGCCGGAGATCTACAATAAGCTTCCTTCGTCTCGCCGCGTCAGAAAGCGACGATTTACGGCTTCAGCATCAAACTGAGTATTTCAACAGCCTCCTAGAGTATTCCAGATATCCAACTTGGACAACTGTCGCCCGGTACTTTATCCGGGTTTCCATACTAAAATACCCGCATAAACTGTTTTTTCTACAGACCTTATCAACAACTATTATGAGAACTCACGTTTTTTCCTCCCTGCTCGGCTTATGCCTGTTACTTACCTCTTGTGGTCAGAAAACTAAAAAAGAACTTGCCCTGAAAGATGAGCAAATCAAGCAACTTCAGGAACAACTCAATCATACTCAGAATACAAACACCAGCTTGCTCGACCGGATGTCCGACCTTTCGGTGATCAGTAAGTCAGGAGCGGAAAGCATCCAGAAATCACTGGAATCCATCAATCAGCAATATTCTTTCATTGAAAACCTTACGACGAAAATTCATGAAAAGGATTCAATAAATCTGGCGCTGGTGATGAATATAAAACGGTCGCTCTCCGACATCAATGATGAAGATGTCCAGGTGGAAGTCCGGGGAGGGGTTGTGTATGTCTCCATTTCTGACAAAATGTTATTCCGGTCCGGAAGTTCGAATCTGACCCGTCAGGCTCAGGATGTGTTGGGGAAATTGGCTTCGGTGATCAATGATCACCAGGAACTCAACGTCCTCGTTGAGGGGCATACGGATAATGTGCCAATCAATACCGATTGCGTGATAGACAATTGGGACCTCAGCGTCAAGAGAGCTACTTCAGTGGTGCGAACCTTGCAACAGGATTATTTTGTAGCTCCTGACCGGATGACCGCCGGAGGGCGTGCAGAATATGTGCCGAAATCAGATAATACCAGTACGGCAGGACGGAGTGAAAATCGACGTACCGAAATCATTATCACTCCAAAATTAGATCAATTCTTTAAATTGCTGGAGTCTCCGAAATTAGCGGGATAATACTTGGTTCACAGATGAATGGATAATCCATGGGAGGAGAATCTCCCTTCATCACTTAATCTGTGAGATTTTATTTTTTCTATCCGCTAAACATCCATCCGTTTGTATGTCGGTATTTGTGGGATGGCATGTTTAATTCTCTGGAATGCTTCTTGTGGTTCTCAAATTATAGTCATAAAGAAACCACAAGATATTTTGTGGATAACGACCAAAATGTTCAACTTCCTCATGTATTTCTATTCCATTAGATAGGGTAGCTATCACCTTCAATAAGTCAAATGGCTATCGGGGAGAATTTCGTATGTCACTTAGTATGCTAGTCAGTTATTAAGACGATTTTATTTTCCTCCCACAAAAAGGATGTTCAAATTAATATTTAATTTCAATCAGTTGGTGAGGTGCACTATTTAATTAATACACTGTTACCTCCGTTAGCCAGACGCAATAAAACTTTTCTGTTGAGAATTTGATGATTGATTTCATCGTGGATGCCACTTGAAAGGAAAAAAATAGTACTGCCATTGGTGCTTTCCATGTGGGCCTTATTCAA
>JBGTCB010000489.1:0-10080 GCA_041748995.1 Saprospiraceae bacterium
CGGTGGTGGTGATGCAAGACTGCAGGACAAAATTTTCAAAAACCAGGATGCTCCCGATCCTTTGCAACACGCAGCCGGTAGCAGGGATGGCGCGATGTCTATCCTTATAGGTGTTGCTGCCCGGAAAAGTATAAAAGAAGGACGTCCGGTAAAAATCAGTGAACTTACCAGTCTGGAGCCTATGGAAAAGCGTCCGGCTTATTTTAAGGGTGTTAAGTTCTAACCAAGTATTTTATTGTGAGTGCACTGGTTATGTGTCAATAATTTAATAGACACGGGGCAGAGGTTTATGCTAATTCAGTATCACAGGGATAAAAATCATCCTTTCGGGTGAGGAAATGGGATTAGAATAAGATAATTTTTGTACTGAAGTTCAAATATTTCGAAACTCAATCAATTTCCTTCCTATGAAAAGTTATCAAAGTTATCTCCGATTTGGTAGTTTCTTTCTCCTTCCCCTCTTTTGCCTATTTTTTGTAAACAGTAATGCCAGAGCCACCAGCACATACAATAAGGTAGTGAAACTAAAGAGAACAACGTCATATACTCTTACCGCCCAGGAATCGAGGAACATGGCTAAAGCACCTTTTAAGTCGCAATTTATTATTGAAGGAACCAAAATTAGGGCTAGTCCAAATCATACTCTATACCTCGGTAAACATCCTAAAAATGGAAATATGCTCTTTTTTCTAGAAACACAACCAGGTACCAAGAGTAAAGAATTCCTGGATGTTGACTTGACACCATTCTTTGAGATAGTATTGGAATATGTAAATTTTGTATGGTATTGCAGTTGCGGTTCCAATACAACCTCACAGGATGGTGATAATTGTATTCGTTACGAGACAAGTTCAGGTGTGCATTGTGGAGGTGGTTGTACAGGAGATCAGACAGGAAAATCCTGTAGTAATACTGTATTCAATATCAACACCGGGGAAATTAATTCCTCTTCTTAATCCGCATTAAAAATGATTTTCCTGAATCAAAGCGAAATCTTTGTTATCTCACTGCAAGGGATGCAGAGAGGTGCATAGTGAAAACTGACCCCGGCCATTTATTGTGAAATAATAGGGCAGGATTACACTCTGAAGATAAAAAAAACACAGGCGAAGCTCAAACCCCGGTCGGTATCGACCCCGGGGTACTTCAGAAATTGGATCCTGGGTATCATCTGTATGCTACGTACTTTTTCCGTAATATTGCGCAGGTTAATAACATTTTGGTGCCTGTTGATACACGGCATCAGTCATATTTTATGGATAAAAAATCCGTTTTTATAAGCAAGAAATTGCCCGATACTGCTCAAAGATTATTAACGGAGGCAGGATTTAAGGTACAAAACTGGGAAGAAGAACATCCGATGCCCAAGGATGAATTGATTCAAAGGTGTCAGGAATTTGATGCCCTGTTGTGCACCTCCGGTGACTCCATCGACGCAGCTTTTCTGCATGCCTGCTCTCATTTGAAAATCGTATCCATCTTTGCCGTAGGGTATGACAACATTGACATCCGGACTGCCTCACAACTGGGCATCCCTATCGGTCATACACCGGGTGTATTGACGGATGCCACTGCGGAGATCGCTTTTGGCCTGTTAGTCGCGGTGGCAAGAAATTTTTTAGATGCCCATCGGACAATCCTGAAAGGTGAATGGAAACATTTTAATCCAATCAAATATCTGGGTACAGACTTAAAGAATAAAACACTGGGTATCTTCGGACTGGGTGCCATTGGATTTGAAATGGCAAGAAGATGTAAAGCGGTTTATGATATGGAAATAATTTACCATAACCGTACTGCCAACAAGAAAGCAGAAGAGGAACTAGGTGCCCGTCTCGTCAGTTTCGAGCAACTACTGGAGCAAAGCGATGTGCTTTCTGTCCATGCAAGTCTCAATCCGGAAACTAAAAATATTTTTAATGATGCGGCTTTTCGAAAAATGAGAAAGAGTGCCATTTTTCTGAATACCGCCCGGGGTGGTCTCCATAATGAAAGTGATCTGATCAGAGCCATGGAAGATGGACAAATTTGGGGAGTAGGCCTCGATGTGACTAATCCAGAACCGATGTCATCGGCTAATCCATTATTGAGCATGCAGCGGGTTATGATCCTGCCTCATATTGGATCGGCTACTTTTTTCACCAGGAGTGAAATGGCCAGACTAGCTGCCGAAAATATTATCCGTTTTTTCCGGGAAGGGCAATTGGTACATCAGGTCAATATCTGACGAAAAATTCAGATCTGATTTATTAAAACTGACACAAATCATCGGCTTCGTTGTTGAAGATCATCCGGTTGAAAAAAAATCAATCCGATATTTACCCACATTATTCATTGGATTATCTGTTACGAGGTAAAACTGCTGCAAATACGGGCACATAAGCCCTTTTTGATTCTCACCATGATGGTGACCATGTCTGCGAATAAAAAAGGGCTTGGAGCACCCGTCTTTATTGCATTTTTACCTCTCACTACGAAAACCCAAATGAATAATGCGGGTTTAACTTCCAATTATTGACTATGCGATATCTCCTGACCGTACTAATCATAGTGCATGGTCTGATCCATTTGATGGGATTTGCCAAAGCTTTTGGTTTTGCAGAAATGCCTCAAATCACAAAAGAAATAAATAAATTCCAGGGAGTTTTCTGGCTTCTGGTGGCTATCGGATTGGTGATTACTGCTATCGGATTTTTTCTCAAAAAAGACGGGTGGTGGTCTGTTGGAGTGATAATGGTTTTTATGTCCCAGGTTTTAATCATTACCAACTGGGAGTCCTCTAAATATGGAACGATAGCCAATGTAATCATACTCGCTCTGTCCCTCACAGCACTAGCCTCTGCCAGGTTTACCAACAGTTATCATCAAGATCTCCGGGAACTACTCTTACTGTCAAAAACCCCGAAAACGGAGATTCTTACAGAAGCAGATTTGACCGGTCTTCCAATACCGGTACAAAAATATATTCGACTTACCGGATCAATAGGAAAGCCAAAGATCAGGAATTTCCGGATTGAATTTAACGGAAAAATACGACAAAATGAATCCGCACCCTGGATGCCATTTACCTCAGATCAATTTAAGGGCGCCTCTATCATCCTCGTTCATGGTAAAAACAATTTTCTTCGAAAATTTATTCAATAATATGCTACGCCTTACTTCGTTGATCGTCAGTCAGATAGCTACGGCTATCTTTCTTCCTCCAGCCTTGTCTGGCTTGCATCTTATTAAATTTTTACTCATTCAGAGGTAAATAGAAGTGCCCTTTATTTTATTACCGAAAATGCACGCTTATTTTTCATGGAAGCGGTCATGAAAAAATTACCGGTCAAAGGATACCATCGCTTTAGAAATGGCCAGGCATCGATGGATATCCGGCTGTTTTCCATGTTTCCCGTGCAAAAACAATCCGGTGAAAAAATGAATATTTCTGAAACCGTCACATTTTTTAATGATATGTGCTGCATGGCGCCGGCTACGCTCATTGATGATCGTATTCATTGGATAAAAACAGAAGGCAATAAAGCGCTGGCTGAATTTGATCTAAACGATACTAAAATATTGGCCTGGCTGCATTTTAATAACCAGGGAGAACTAATTAATTTCATTTCGGACGACCGTTACGCAATGCAGGAGGACGGAAGCATGAAACAATTTACCTGGTCGACTCCTTTGCAAAACTACAAGTTGATTAATGGTTATCGGCTGGCCAGTTACGCTGAAGCCATTTACAGTTATCCGGAAGGTGATTTCTGCTACGGGATATTTGAACTGAGTTCGATCGACATCAATCTTGAAAACCTACTCCGGAAATGAAGACATTGCTAATCGTTGTTTCTATCCTGCTATTATTATTAAATGGCATCGGTGCTTTGTATGGAGGTTATCACTTGATTACCCATCCTGACGGTAGTAGTTTTTACAGATCACAACAGATTGGTTAGAATACAGTCCATTCAATGATTTCCTGATACCGGGAATAGTGCTTTTTATCGCTAACGGACTGGGTAGTATTTTTGTGATTTTTTTCCTGATATGTCAATTTGGCTATCGTTATTGGTTTGTGATGATCGAAGGGTCTATTTTAATCTCGTGGATTATCATTCAGGTGTTGATTCTTCGGGTTATTGATTCTCTCCAAGTAATTTTTTTCAGCGTTGGATTACTTCTTATCCTGCTTGGTTATTTGTTGCTAAAAATTGATATATCGTTAAAACAAAATAATATTTCATGATCCATTAATTATCGATCGATATTATAATTACGAATAATTATGGGGCTTTTATTCTGGAGAAAATTAATCGCTGCCCGATAAATTCAAGCAATTCTGGAAATATTAATTGGAGTGGCATCCCGGTCAACAGGATTTTAACCGATAATTTACATCTTGTTCCGGACATTATTTTTACGCGTATCCCTACAGGATTTGACCGTCAGATGTTGATTGACCCACAGGAAGGCAATGCTTAATCCATAATACTGATGCCTGACGGTTGAACCATCGAGGCGGGTGCCCAGGTCGAGCATACCATATTGAGCATGGGCCTCAATATCAAAATACCATATATGGATACCTGCCACAAAATCCAGGCCTAAATCCCTGGCGCTCAATTCGCCACCCCCAGACCAAAGGTTCCCTTCCAGATCCTTTTCACTTATACGTTGATTGATGATATAAGATCCATAAAAACCCCCACCAGCATAACCGTGTATGAAATCATCACCGACTTTAAATAGGAGGGGATTCACGGCCAACTTTAGTGCCTGTAAATGGACATCAACTGGGCGGGTGATGTTTTCATCCTGAAAATATTCGATCGCACCCAGCTGAAGGTAACTGGCCATTACATTGCCCCTCATCCATCGGGTACGGTAGATTTCACTTTTAAGACCGGCTTCCCAACCTTTGTATCCTTCCAGAATCCCTTGTGAGATGCCATCCGGTTGAGGTTGTTTGAGGTTGGACCGGATCAGACCCACAAAAGGTCCAAAGCCACCGGATTGGTCGGAAAAACTGGTTTGTGCTTGCAAGGGAAACAAACTGAGTGCTGCCGCAGCAAGACATCCCAGTAATTTTAACAATGTACTCATAGTCTCTTTAAATAAAATTTATGAATATTTGGGGTCTCAGGACAAAGCGGGGGTTGAGGGATATCCTCTGATGCCGGGATTGCCGCTAAAATCATACCAGTTTCAAAATTATACTTATTTAGAGGCACGCTTAGTTTAGATCGCCATTATATTGATCCGGATCATGTCTTTCGAAGTAGAAATATTACGACCACCCGCCGCCCTCCGCTGGTGGTTGACTCTGATGGCTTGTCATCTGCATGTCGTGTCCGGATTCACCCAGACGCAAAACTTACAGATCCGGGAAGAATGGATTACCCTCTCGGATGGGATACGACTTTCTCTCGACTGGTACCTACCTTCTTCCCTCGATAGCACATCTCAGTTGCCGGTAATTCTTGAATACCTCCCCTATCGCAAAATGGAAGGACGCCGCAATCGATACGGTGTGTTTTCGTATTTCGTGAAAAGTGAATACCTGGTAGTAAGGGTCGACATCCGGGGTACGGGCAATAGTGAAGGTCAATTGATTGAGTATGAATATTCCGATCAGGAATTGGAAGATGCCCTTGAAGTCATCCAATGGTTGTCCCAACATCCCTACTGTAATGGGGAAGTGGTCATGATGGGAATATCCTGGGGTGGATTTAACGCTTTGCAGGTCGCCATGCTTAAGCCTCCGGAACTCAAAGCCATCGTCACATTGATGTCTACCGATGATCTTTATCAGGATGACGTACACTACATCGATGGTGTGATGCATATTGATGCCTATGAAATAGGACAGGATCTTTCCAACGTCCTCCCGGGAGCTCCGGAATTTACTATTGATTCAGCTTATTTCACCGATCGATTTGATTCAGATCCCTGGTTGCTCACGTACAAACGACAACAGAGAGATGGTCCTTTTTGGAACCGGGCCTCGGTGAATGAAGATTATACGGCTATTGACGTACCGGTTTTCGCCATCGGGGGTCTATTTGACGGTTACCGGGATTTTATTCCGCGTTATATGAAGGAAGCAGATGTACCGCTCACAGCTATCATCGGTCCGTGGAATCATACCTTTCCCAATTGGGCGGATCCACCGCCGGCCATTGAATGGAGGCGAGCAGTGGTTGATTGGCTCAATTGTCACGTGAAGAAGAATTGCATTCAGATACCGCCAGAAAAATCACTGTTTGTTTTCCAGCGTGATTGGCATCCTCCCGGTTACGAACTCCCAGAAATTGTGGGATACTGGAGAAATCTCGCCGAATGGCCTCCCCGATCAGCCTCCCGGGACACGCTTTTCCTGCATGCCGATTACAGTCTCTCCACCGGAGCTGGTGATTCTGTAAGCCAACATTTTCTGAAATACAAGGCCAGTGCTGGCATCGAAGCAAGCGGTTCGGTCATGTGGTGGGGAGACTGGGCGCCGGATCAGTCAGAAACCGATCAACATTCTTTGACGTATGTCAGCGAGCCTTTAAAAGAAGACCTCGAAATTATGGGTTTTCCTATCGTCCATCTCCAGACCAGCTGTGATACGGCACTGGCACATTGGGTAGTGCGGTTATCCAATGAATCTCCGCAGGGGCAGGTAACTCTGGTGACCGGAGCGGCATTTAACGGATCGCACCGGAATTCAGCTGAAGAACCTGCATTTCTAAAGCCCGATGTATCATTTGGGTTGGAAATTTCCATGCACTTTACCTCCTGGACCTTTCGCAAGGGACATCGGATCCGTTTGGCCGTTAATAACGCACAATGGCCGATGTTATGGCCAACACCCTATCCCCTGACGATGACTTTGTATCTCGGTGACAGCAATGAGACGTATCTCCAACTTCCGGTCATGCCCCACGACCCGGATCCGGCCATATCCTTTGATCCACCCGAAGAGGATCCGGAATTGACAGGATATCAGACTTTACATTCCGGGACAAATTCCGGGTTTGCAGAACTCGCTCTGGTTTGTTATGATCACCAAACTAAAATGAACGAAATCATCGCGAGCAACTCCTCAGAGGAGGCATACCCTTGGGGAACAATGTTCTATAATGAAGAGATTCGGCACCTGACCAATGATGAACATCCGGAGCGAACGAGTGTCATCAGTGACTATACCATCAGAGCTATGCTACCGGAGCGGAATCTTCGTTGGGAAGGCCAGCTGAATTTTTCGGGGGATGCAGATAATTTCTACTATCATTATACGAGACAACTATTTGTAAATCAAATACTTATTAAAGATAAAACCTGGATGGAAACTATCCCGAGAGATCATCACTAGACCCCCTGTATAAGAAACACTGGTTTATTTGAACGGATAAATATTTTCATCGTTTCTTAACTTGAATTATATAATTTTACAAACGATTCCAACTGTAAAAACCAGGATAAGGATAAGATCAAAGAGTATTGCCAGGAAGTATAAAATGAGATATACATTTGAATCTTAACCAACGCTCAAATTGTAAGTTTGAGGTCGAAGACACCGGACAACAGATATCCGGGAGCCATTCCAACCTGTACCCAATCTGCTTTATCAGTAAGAAGAACTGTGCACAAATGCGACTGTGGATTCAATCTACACCTTTAACTATTATTGAAAAAAATTTAAATCACTTAACCAATGAAAACAATGCTTGGTAACAAGCCAAAGCCTGCCAAAACCCCAGCACCCAAGTCTGGCCCAGTCGATAACCTGGAACAACACCTGAAACCGGATTGGTGGAAGCGCATATTTAATGCGATGTATTTAAAGACCGACGCTGACATCGTAGAAGATCGTCAGATTACGGAAACCGAGGTCATTCTGTTTAGTAATATCTTACAATTAAAACCTAACGAAAAAGTGTTGGATATGGCCTGTGGTCAGGGCAGGCATCTGCTGGAGTTAGCCAGAAGGGGACAACAGGAGCTCTATGGTATCGACCGGAGTCGTTTTTTAATTCAGCGAGCCCGGATTCGGGCCCGTAATGAAGGTTTGACCGTCAATTTTAAGGAAGGCGATGTGCGAAAACTACCATATCCCACCGACACATTTGATTGTGTCACCATTTTGGGTAATAGTTTTGGCTATTTCGAATCGACCGATGATGATCTTAAAATTCTGAAAGAGATTTTTCGGGTGTTAAAACCCAATGGAAGGTTTTTAATGGATGTAGCTGATGGCAATTATCTGCTAAAAAATTATGTACCCCGAAGCTGGGAGTGGATTGATAAAAAACATTTTGTATGTCGCGAACGATCGCTTGCTGCCGATAATGAGCGATTAATCTCCCGGGAGGTGGTTACGAATATTGAAAAAGGCGTGATCGTTGATCAATTTTATGCGGAAAGACTTTATAAAAAGGACGACCTGGAATTTCTCGTAAAAGAAGCAGGATTCAACAAACCTGTTTTCCATGGTGAGATAGAAAGCGAAACCAAGCGCAACCAGGATTTGGGTATGATGGAACGAAGGATGATCGTAACTACGAATGTGATCAAAGAATGGACGCCGAAAAAAGTTAAAAAAGCGGTTAAGAATGTTGTCGTGATTATGGGTGATCCCGGCCTTAGAGATGTCATTAAACCTGACGGAGTTTTTGATGAAGATGATCATAAGACTATCTCTAAATTAAAAGTCGCCCTGGGTGAGCTGGAGGAATTCAAATTCACTTATTTAAATAATCACAACACGCTCATTCATGATTTGCTGAAATTACAGGGTAAAGTCGATTTTGCGCTCAATCTTTGCGATGAAGGATTTTATAATGATGCTCTGAAGGAATTGCATGTTCCCGCTATTCTGGAAATGTTTAAAATCCCTTACTCCGGCTCCAATCCGCAATGTCTGGCATATTGCTACGACAAGTCCCTGATTCGCGGAGTAGCCGCTGAGATGGGTGTGCCGGTAGCCGATGCATTTTTAATTAAACCGGAAGATAACCTGTTTGAGATCAATCTTCCTTTTCCTGTCATTGCAAAACCTAATTTCGGAGACAGCAGTTTTGGAATCACCCAACGCAACGTGGCTTACAATATAGAGCAGCTGGATGATGCTATTGTCCGGATCCGGTCACAATTTGGTTATGACAAACCGATTCTGGTGGAACAGTTTCTCACAGGTGCTGAAATTTCGGTGGGTGTGGTAGGAAATACACTGAGCAATATGTTGGTGTTTCCTTTAATTGAGGAGGATTACAGTCAGCTTCCCGAAGGTCTGCCTCATATCTGTGGCTACGAAGCAAAATGGCTGAACGATTCACCATATTTTCATGCACTGAGATCCATCCGGGCCGATTTGCCGGTGGAGGTTTCTCAGTCAATGATCAGCGATAGTCTTAAGATGTTTGAACGGATCGGCTGTCGTGACTATTGCCGGTTTGACTGGAGATTGGATCAACAGGGTCATCCGAAATTACTGGAAGTCAATCCAAATCCAGGTTGGTGCTGGGATGGTCATCTGGCCAAAATGGCATCTTTTGACGGAGTAAGTTATCCGCAAATGCTCGATGCGATCTTAAAAGCAGCAGAGCATAGGATTTTGGGGTAAATTATAAATTTGACCAATACAATAAAGGGAGCCGGTCTGAACCACAGATTGGCTTTCTTATTTTTACGACCAGATTGAACGGCCTCAGAAGTATTATCATGTGTGTGAATGGTGCTGATGTCCTCTGATCAAGGCAGTCTTCCAATTAGTTAAGTTGATTTGTCACAATATCGTTTCGATGGTGCAATAAACTTGCACATTTGGCAAGATCAATAACTACGCTTTCAGGCATATCCCCAAATCACCCTTCGGGGTGAGGAATGATATTCTTTAATTCCTTTCTTTAGGACTCTGTAATTGAGTAATTCTAAATCTATCCCCAAAAACAGTAATTTCAGCCTAGGAGGCTGTTGAAATACTCAGATTGATGCTGCAGCCGTAAATCGTCGCTTTCTGACGCGGCGAGACGAAGGAAGCTACCGGGTCGTAACTGACTGAGGATCAACAACGTCAGAAACGACGAGAACGGCTGAGTTCTTTTAAAG
>JBGTCB010000490.1:0-6019 GCA_041748995.1 Saprospiraceae bacterium
TTCCTGGATGCAGTGCGTAACGGAGGTAGTCCCAATAGTGAAATCGAAGGAGGCCATAAAAGCGTTCTCCTCTGCCAGTTAGGTAATATCGCCTATCGTACACAGAGTGGCTTGCATATTGATGCAAAAAATGGTCACATTGTAAACAATCAGGAAGCTCAGATATTGTGGAGCCGGGAATACGAGAAAGGATGGGAACCCGCAGTCTGATTAATTAGATTTTCGATAAAAAAACGATCTGTCAAATCAGCGCAAGTTGGATTTCTACAGCCTCCAGTGGAGTTGGTTTATTCGCAACCCTGAATTCTGATCAGTAGGGTACTTCCCAGGGCAATTTCAAAATCAGGGTGGAGGATCACTTCCTGGCCTGCACTGAAGATTACATTGGATGAGGTCAGGATCTGACCAAGAGCTGAAAGTTGAGCAGCGGCCTGATACAAACCGGAGGTCATTGGATTACTATCCACTTCCAGGGTGTCCGGGCAAGTGTTAACGGTTTGGACCTCAATCTGAAATGAATTAAATGGAGTTTTCGGATTCATTGAAAACACCATAGTCTTTAACCCGGAGCCATCGGTCTTCCATTGCAGGTTTGCATCGCCGTCCGGATCAATGACTCCGGATATCCGGAATCGTCCAAGACGATGGGTAGATGGTAGGGTGTCGATCCTTGCTACGGATCTAAGAAAGCCTGATTCACTTCCAGGTGTTGGTCCGTTTAGATTGATCATGATTTGCTTGTTGTCAATACCTACAGCGGTGTTGTTGACATAGATTGCTTGAGTGAGCTCATTATTTAGATCAGATGGTTCACCCGGTGTCAAAGTACAGTAGGATGGATTCAACTCCGTTGTCAAAGCAGGATTGGAAAACATTTGCTGATTATAGGTGATGATCAGATCCGCATTGGCCAGGAAAATATCTCCTGTCGATCCAGGTGCCCGGGTTAGGTAAATATCGAATAAATAATCGGTTCCATCGTTCACCTCGTTTTCGACATTCAGGTTTACCTGAACCTGCCCCGAAGCCTCGACCGAAAAGAATATTAAAATAAAAAGGAGGATTTGAATGTGTCTCATAACAATAATTTCCTAATTTATCCTGGTGTCCTGTTAATGATCCCGGAGACAAATATCAATTAGGTGGATTCACTTACCATTTTACAAATTTCTTGTTTTTTCCATTGATACTTAGTATGTAAAATCCGGATGGCAGATCAGTCATATTGATCGATCGATCTTTTACAATACCATCTTTATATTTTTTTCCATGGCAGTCAAATACCTGAAAGTAAGTGCCTGGGTCTCCCTGAATAAATAAATTTGACCTAACCGGATTGGGATAAATCTCCATATTCTTCTTTTCAATATAGACAGATTTAATCGGACTATAGGTGTATGTTCCATCAAAGTCAATCTGTCTTAACCGGTAATAATTTATTCCCTGGAATGGATTATGATCAATGAATAAATATTTTCCGTTATTTTCGGGAAGAACAGTAGCCAGCGTCTGCCATATGGTCGTATCGCATTTTCTTTCAATATCAAATCCCTGATTGTTGATCTCTACAGCCGTTTGCCAATGAAGTTTACTGGTGTGATCGGAGTGTGTAGTGACGTCAAAGGAGATTAATTCAACCGGCAACAGCGCATCGGCTGGATCAACTGCGACCAAATCAGTACCAAAGGATTCAAATGGAGATTCAGTCTCGAAAGAAAAGACACGGGTTGATAAGCCACCGGAAGTGATCCATTCCAGGCCAGCGGTACCTGACGGATTGGTAACGCCGGAAATGATAAATCTGCCCAGCCGGTGCTTTGATGCAACGTTGTCAATTCTGGCAATCGATGAATTAAAATTAGATTCATTTGGAGATGGACCATTTAGATTAATGGTTAAGGTATTCCCCGAAACAGACGTTCCTGTATTGAAGGAATACAAAAGGGAAGGCATAGAGCTATTACCATCTGATGCATAAAAATTACATGAATTATCGAGAACATTGAAGTTTGGGCTATTGAAATAGGCAGCATTAAAATGCATATAAAAATCCGAATTCCCAAGATAAATATCATTACCGCTTGATGTTCTACGTAGGTAAATATCAAAATAGAAATTCTCACCATCATTAAACTGATCTTCTATGCTGACGGTTACCTGCAGTTGTGCCTCCAGATCAATGGAACAGAGCATTAATAAAAAAATCACAAGGCTTAGGATCCGGTACATGAGTTTATTTTTTGGGTATCTGGGTTAATCGATTTCGGTTGTTCCAGGTGATGCTGCGGTCCGATGCTTCGGTGGCACCGCTCAGATTGCAATCGGAAATTTGATAACCGACCGTATTTCGAAAGTTCCAGGTGGTGCTGCGATCAGAAGCGCTGACCACTCCGTCGCCGTCGGCATCACCTGCTATCAGTACCCAGTGGCCGGATACCAATTTTTGAGCATTGGTGCCATGAATCTCAATGCTGCCATCTGTCAGATCAATAATACCTGTATTGGTGAATCCCAGGGCAAGGTCATTTTTCGTCATAATACCCAGATGATTCCGGTGCTTCACGACGATATAATATTGACCTTTTCCCGTTTTAAAGGTGACAGGTGATGAGCCATCAGCCGCTACCAGATCACCATCCCGTTGCAACAGTGCCGATGTCGAATCCAGTACCAGGGTGCTGTCTTCCGGAGAACGCAGTTCGAGCCAAACCCAGTCGACTATCGCATTGGGGCCGGTGACTTGAAATAGGATCTCGCTGCATAACAAACTGTCGGAATAAGGAGATTGTACGGGAAGCAATCCCTGAGACCGCAGGTCGTCCAGCATCAGAGGTCCCTCTGCCGGAATGGGGATTGTAAACGGACCTTCCAGGTAGATTTTGGCAGCTACTTCAAAATTCAGCGAGTCGCATACTCCATCCTGGTTGTGGTCAATCAGCGTGCCGGAGCAGAGACAATCTATACCAAAGCTGTCATTTTCGGTACAGGGATCACCATCATCGCATGTTTTAATGAGTCTGGCATCAGCCCAGTTTGCATGGTCACAGGTCTTATCTTCATCGGCATCGGTCACAACGAGCTTCAACTGACGGGCATTGCTTACGTCAAGTTCAATGTCTATGGCGGTATCACCCTGTAGCATGACCGGACTTTGATAGGCCAGGACATTGTCCAGATAGATTGAAAATTCAACGCTAGCCCGGTTACAGGCAGTTGAATCATCAACGCCGATGGATGTCTGAAAAAAAGTATACAGACTATCAAGATCAAACAAGACTTCGGAATAGGCATGAACACCAAGTCCTTTGCGATAAGTGACTCCATTTATCGACATCATCATACCGTCATTAAGCTCAGTCGATCCATTGCTTTGGTCTCTTTCCATGGGTCCCCAACCATTAATTGGGGCTACGGCCGGTGTTAGATCGGAGAGGTAAAAAATATAGCAGGTAGTATCCGGCAGGCTATTGATCCACTTTGTGAGGACATTAATGTACGCCGTGTCAATTAAATTTTTGGCCAGAGGAGGCATTGCCCGGTTGCCCAACGAGTTGTCCCGCAACCAGAGCTCTGACTGGAGATGATCTTTTGGTTTAATCATTATATTACCAGGAGGAGTGTTGACACTGACACCCGGAGTAAGAATTAAATTCTGGTCTTCAAGTGGGGTGGAAAACCGGGCATCAAAAGCACCATTCACGCCATTGGGTCGGTGACAGTGGGCACAATTGGCATCCAAATAAGACCGAACCCTGGTTTCCAGATTGATGCTATCGGCCTGGACCGTTGCACTTTTTAGAAAGGTATCCACTGCGGCCTCTGAAAACGGATTAGAGAAAATACCCAGGTCTCTCCAGGTGATCAATTGGTTGTCGGTGATCATAGACGGATACGTATAGTCACGATTAAGTTGCCAGGTTCGGAGACCGAGAATACCTCCTGCATTGGAATTATGACAAGTCTGACAATCAGTTCGGCTAGGAAAGTCCCATATCTGTTTTCTGATCGAGAGATCTTCCTGAATCACCGAGTAACTTATCGTATCAGAAGTTGTTAAGAGTACGGCTTCAGTCCCCTCCGTATTCCATTTGTACGTGACACCATAAAGTGAACTGTCGGCTTTAATAACCACAAAACGGGTTTCTACTCTTGCTGTGATTTCGGGATTTAGATCATTCAGGGGTAATTCAAAATGTTTAACAAAAACAGTACCGGGAGGGAATTGCCAGGGGCCGGATTCGGAAAAAACCACCTGTTCACCCGGAAGATTGTGAATACCATCGTTTGGAATGGCGACCCACCTTTTCTTAAGCGCGGCATCAGACCAAAGTGGTGAGTTGATTTCGTAGGGTAAAAGACCGGTAGCTGGAGTCAGGGTTGACAGATCGGTGAAGGCTCCCGTTTGGGACAGCAGGGCAGGGGGATCCGGAATCACTTCACCTGACTGTAATTTATATATGATTCCACCATCCAGGTCGGTCCCATAAAGTTTCAATACATAAACATTACCTTCGAAGTCTGTTCCAAAGGATGAAATGCCATTTTTGTCTCCTACCCCTCCCGAAGGTATACTTGTAATAAAATCGACCTCGTGGGTATTGAAGTTGTATGTCCAGATGTTTCTGGTTCCATGGTCTCCAAAAATAAATTTTCCATCCAGGGCTCCATTAAATTTTTCACTCCGATACACGAAACCTCCAATAACTGCAGTTCCCGTCGCGTGACTGTAATCGTACACCGGTCCTTTACTATTACCTATCAATGGGATGGGCATAGGTTTAGGACCATCAATGGTACCTTCCCGGAATGGCCACTGCAGATTATCCCCCTTTTCCACCAGGTTAATTTCTTCCCGGGCACCTTCTCCTACATCTGCTACCCAGATCTGGCGGGTAGGTGGATCGAAAAAAGCCCGGTGAGGGCTGCGTAAACCAAGGGCAAAAAATTCTTCCAGTGTACTGCCATCCGGATTGACCCAGGGATTGTCATTGGGAATATAGTAACCCTGACTGTAACTGTTTTCAGGAAGGCTATGTGGTCTGTCTTTGGGTTGCCGGACGATCGGGTGACTCCGGGAGGCGATTTGATCGACATCGATCCGGTGAAGTCCTCCGAAAAAGAATGAATCAATTTGTTGGGAGGTGTTGAAGAAATCATTCGCAGACCCGGCATCACCAAAAGTGAAATAAAAATACCCTTCATCATCAAAAAACATGCCCCCTCCGGTATGCCAGCAGTGCGTGTCAACCTGTTGTATCAGCACCAGTTCAGAGTTTTCATCAAAATGCTCCTGACCATCAGGTTTGTTAAACCGGGAAAGCCGTGTATAGGCATCGGCATTGCAGTCTCCAATGGCATCACCCTGTGGGTGGTACCGGTAAATAAAATATGCGTAACCGCGGTTTGGAGATGCTGGCTCATCAAATTCGGGATGAAGAATCATATTGATCAATCCCGCATCACCATCGGTATGTACTACGGAGCTGATGTCAAGTACTGTCGTTTTTAATGTGGTGGTTGTATCAGGGGAAATTTTCCATACATATCCTTGTTTTCCGGTAACATAAAAGCCCGAAGTATCTGGAATCTGAATGATGGAAAGCGGGTCGGCAAAAACTAAATTGGGATAGGCGTTCACGACCATCCAGTTGCCATCACCTGATCCGTTACCTGGTGTCTCCTCAGGAAAAATACCATTAAGATAAGGTCCGATGGGATAGGTGTCTGCTAAATCACCTGAACCACCAGGTATAAATGCCGACAGAAGACTAAAAAGCCCACTAAAAAATACTACAGCTAATAAGCCATGCCTTGAGGACTTACGGCTATTTGTGTGCATTTGATTTGAGTGATGTCAGTGGGTCTCGTTTGTCAAATTAATCACATGTGTCCAAGATAAATACTTATTAAAAAAATAGGTACTCAGAGTCAAGGAATTAGGCCTTGAGCAGAGCGTATTTCGAAATGGATCCTATAGATTATCAAATAATGTATTCTGAGGAGGTGCATGAGCCTTTTC
>JBGTCB010000491.1:0-6638 GCA_041748995.1 Saprospiraceae bacterium
AACCCCGTCAAACGAATCGACCTTTTTTTCAATGATGTTCTTACCGGATACATCCGTGATGGTAATGGTCAGTGGTGCCGCTTCAGATGTAAAAGAAATCTGAAGTTGTCCATTGGATGGATTCGGATGAATTCTTAAATCTTCAAGCGTTAAAATCTGATCAGGAAAAAAAGCAGGACCTTCTTTTAATTCCGGATTTTTATTGATTTCTTTTTTAATGACGATTTGTTTCTCCAGTTTCAGTGCATGATGCACAGCTTCAGCTAATGTTACATTTACATTAATTATTTCGCCGTTACGGTCAATCGTCAATGGTACAATATCTCCTGGTTGGAGTTCATTAATAATTTCCACCACCTGAGTAGGATCTTCGATAACAATCCCTTTGACAGATTTAAGCTGATCGCCTTTTCTAAGGCCGGCAATTTCTGCACCACTACCGGTTATGACGTCAGCAATAACGATAGACTGGTCAGTATGTTCCACATTATTCGCTATCGTTTTTTCAATATTTAGCGCCAATGCCAGACCTAAAGACGCCCGGTGTTGTTTCCCTTTGCTCAGATCTGAACGGAGCAGCTCCCCCAGTTCCGACTCATTGAGCTCTTTTGTAATATCTTCCGGTATTTCATTTCCTTCCCATTCAAAAATTTTCTCTTCTCCATCACTTGATCGAATGATGATTTTATTCAGGTTTGTCGGGTTATCTTTCTGGTTTTTTATCTTCTCGATTTCTTTTTTTATTTCTTCCGGCATTTCCTCATCACCATCCCATTCCACCACTTTTTCACCGGATTGATCTCTGACAATGACTTTTATGGTTTTTTCATTTGTCGTTCTTATTTCTTCCCTGATGGTATTTTCAAGGATTAAATTTTCATCATGAAACAGTGTCTCCACATCAATATGCAGGTCATCCAACTGCTGCCGGATGTCCACTGGTATTTCCTCACCCTCCCACTTAAAATCCCGGTTTTCTTCATCACCGGATTTCAGGGACAAAGTAGTATGCCTGATGCCATTTTCAATTTCAACCGACACGTTGATCTCTCTGTTTTTTGGCTTATCTACAGTCTGAGCGTCCAGATCAGTCATTATACTGATACCGGCCAGTAAGAATAAGACTTTATATAAATTATTCATTTTTTTCAACTTAGTGGGTTATTCCCTTCGGATAACCTTCGTTTCCTTTTTTATATTATTGATTCCCTCCTCAATTTCTTGCAAATGTTTTGCAGTGTTCAGGTGCTCCTCAGCAATCCTCAATTCCTGAAGTTTCTGATCATCGAAAGATTCCCGTTGCTCCTCGAGGTGTGCTTTTTGCATTTGTTGCATGGTCTTGATTTCTTCCTGAGACCTTTCTTGCTGTTCAAATATCTCAAGAGCCATTTGATGTGCCTGATCCACTTCTTTCTGGATTAGACCCGCCATCTCTAATTCCCAGTCCATATTTAATTGCACGGACATAGCTTCCAGTTGATGCTGCAATTCTTCCTGCTGCCGGGCCATCATTTCTTCCATTTCGAGATATTCCTGTTCGTTTTTCTGAGGGGGTTCTGGTGGCATGGGAGGAGCACCTGGCATGAATACATCTGGAGCTGGAGGAGCTGGTGGTGCAGGAGGAGCCTCTGGCATCCTGGAGCGTGGTGAGGGTGGAGAAGGTGGAGCTGGCGCGGATGGAGCGAAAGGTGCTACATCGGGCACCGCAGGACTGGGTGGCATGGGAGGGACCGGTGGGGCAGGAGGAGGGGTGTCAAGCATATGATTCAATTTGTTTAAAACCGATTGATATTTATCAAATTGGGCTTCATCAATTTTTTTACCATCTTCCTTGAAGTAAACAATATTTCCGTTCTCTTTTAGTATCTCATAACGATGTCCGTCGAGGTCGGTTTTTATCCGGACAGTGTGTTTTGATTTATTTTTTGGAATGGTATCCTGATAATCACTGACTATAATATTTTCTTTCATAACGATTGCTTTAGTCGTGTCGATTTGAATGGCTTTTTCCTGGCTTCTGAAGGCAAAACCAATAAAGGAAAGCAAGAGCAAGGCTACTATTGTTATTTTTTCCATAGTTTTTGAATTATTATGCGGTGTAATTAATTGCCGGTTAAATCGGCGGTAAAATGATTGATTATTTCCAAAAATTCCCATAATAAGAGGAAGTGTACTGGCCTGAGTTTTCAATTTAAGAAGCGTTTTTAAATAACCGGCTTTGTCTCCCGTAATTTGAATAGCCAGATCATCGCAACTTGCTTCTCTTTCATGTTGTATCTGAGCTGATATCCACCAGACTGCCGGGTGAAAATAGAAAGTCACTTCAATGATTGAATAGAACAGGTTTAACAGATAGTCCGCTCTTTTAATATGGGCTAATTCATGGGCAATCACGGCTTCTAATTGACCAGGACTTAATTGCATCATTGTACTGACAGGAATAAGGATGACGGGTTTTAAATAACCGATCGTAGCAGGGAGATTTACGAGGGCAGATTCAACCAATCGTATTCTATAACGGATACGCAATTTTGCTTTAAGCCGGAGCAGAGTTTCCTGCGGCACTCCCTGGATCAGGGTATTTTGGTTTTTTAATCTGAATAAATTGAAATAGCCTGCTATTAACCGGATGCTTAAAATAATCAGTCCGGTTAACCAGATATAAACACTGTAATACAATGCATTCATGGAGCTGGTCGGATCTTTGTCGACTACCGGGTTTAGATCGCCAATCAGTATTTCTTCAAGTAATACAGTGCCAGTCTCTGCCTGGAGTTCCAATAAAAAAGTACACAGAGCAACGACAAAAACCATAAAAAGGGCAAAGGCACTGAGTTCATGCCTTAGGGCTGCTTTTTTCTCGGGAATATGCTGTAAGACCAGGTACAGACAAAGTGCAATAAATGAAGCTTGCCAAAGCGAATGTAGAATCATTCTGCCAAGTGCCTGAATAACCAGTGGCTCAATCATGTTTTCCAACCATTGCATAGGATTATTTTTGTTCAGTCTCGATTTGCCTGATTAGTTTTTTAATTTCTTCCAATTCATCAGCGGTCGGTTCTTCCTGACCCAAAGCATGCATAATCAGGTTTTTTGTGGAACCATAAAACAATCGATCAATAACATTCTTAACCATACCTTCCTGTATTTGTGACTCTGGCACGGCTGCCATATAGATATGCTGACGCTGGGACGTATCCCGGCTCACCAGATTTTTTTCGGTCATGATTTGCATCAGCTTCAGGGTGGTTGTGTAACCGACATCAGGTTTGTTTTGATTAATGGCATCATTAACCTCACGAACGGTGCAGGGGCCTTTCTTCCAAATCACCTGAAGGATTTCTAACTCGGCATCCGTCGGCTTTTGCATGGGCATTTTCATCTATTACGAATATCTTCGTACAATAATAAATGAATCTTTTCAAAGTACCAATTTTCTTATACGAATATTGTCGTACTTTAAGATTTTGTTAACAGTTGGTAATCTGGTGGGGGATTCGATCTATCGTGCAGATTCGAGGAGCCCTGCCAGCAACCAATTGGCCAAAGCCTGTCGGTTTGAAGGTTGTAGGATACGACGGTGATCCGATTTGTTCTGGATATTTGCCAGTTCGACCAGTACTGATTTTGGCAGCGTGTTTTTCAGGACAAAGAGATTATCTCTTGGATCCACCTTTCCTGCGTAATGGCCACCGGCCCGGAATTTGCGGTACTTTTCAGCAAAAGTTTGCTGCAGGGTTTCTGCCAGTTGCCGACTGCTATTGGAAGTGGGATAGTGGCAAAAGAAGACATCCTGACGATGATTGATACTCCGGCTATCTACATGAATCGAAATGCAGGTCTGATTAGTAAAGCCTTTATTTTTATTGGTTTGATAAAGTTCATTGACTTCATTCACCCGTTGTCGTAAACGTTTGGCCTGATTCAGCGGTATCACGGCACCCCGGCAGCGCTCATCGTAATCACACGGGAGAAGTTGCTGGTCACGGATACCATCATTTTGGTCCTCAATGATCATATATGCTTTTGCACCTTGCTCTAATAAAAGCTTGAATAAGCGAAGAGCTACATCATATGCATATTCGTCTTCACAAAGCATTGTTTTACCCGATTGGCTCACGGCACCCGGATCCGGACCACCATGTCCTGAGATGATGTAATAGACCTGATCTTTGAGTGCTTCCGATTTGATTTCCACATCCGCTTCTTTACTCCCTAATATCGGTAGATGATACCCCTTTCGACTGGCAGGTTTGATAGATGCAGCACCCTGACAATTAAGTTCATGGAATGGAACCCAGAGTACTTTACTCACCCGGTAGTCCGCCTCCCGCAGTTGCTCACGATACAACAGTTCATTATATTTTTGTATGCGTACAGCCTGATCATAGTCCGATATCCCAACCGTACTGCGGATACTTTTGCCATTATACGGATAAATTCGAACCGGGATTTTATAGGCTTTTCCAGCCAAGAGGTAATCATCCGGGTTCATTTCATTGAGCCGGTAAAATTCTTCTATGTTGCATGCTTCCCGGGCCAGATGATAACGACTCAGCAACGTTAAAACTCCATCGCCATTCTGGGCTTTTGTTTCAAAGTAGGGTGCATTGTCCGAGCCTGAAGCTGGGATCGCCAGGCAAAGTAGTCCGGTTAAGAGGAGTACAATCATAACAAGTGAGAACTTAGTTATTGCCGTAAAAGTAGTATATAAATTTGTAAACGTGTAGTTTAGATATGATTATTTTATCGTATATGAAAGTTATCGTCCGGTATGGTTCTGTGTTTTATCTTTAAACCCTTATCAACAACTGCATGCTGAGACGCTTACGGGCCTTAATTCAAAAAGATTTGCTGCTCGACTTCCGTCAACTCTTTGGGCTGGGCGGCATCTTTTTGTACGTTTTTTCTTCTTTTTTTATTGTTTATCTAAGTTTTGGTGATATGTCCGGGCAGGCATGGATCACTTTGTTTTGGATTGTGGTATTGTTTGGGTCGGTCAACGCTGTTTTAAAGTCGTTTGCCCAGGAAGACGACAGTCGGAATATCTACTATTTTACGATCAGCGATCCCTTATCAATCATGTTATCCAAATTGTTTTATAATACCCTTCTGATTCTGATGATCTCCGGTCTGAGTCTTTTGCTTTTCTCATTATTAACAGTGTATCCGATTGTAGAAAATACATTTTTTCTACTAGCAGTCGTACTTGGGTCGGTGGGCATTGCTTCCAACTTCACATTTGTTTCCGCCATCGCCAATCACACCAGGAACAAAAGTACGATGATGATAATCCTGAGTCTTCCGGTGATTATTCCGCTTCTATTACCTCTAATACGGTTGTCAATAAAATGTCTGGCACCCGCTACCTGGACAATGGTAAAAAGTGATGTAACCCTGCTTGTTTCTGTCGATATGCTGATTATTGGCTTGTCGTTGGTATTGTTTCCTTTTTTATGGAGAGGTTGATGGGTGCCGGTTCGATATCGATAATAACTGGAATGATGTTGAATCCCGACTCCTGTGACCTGGTTATTTCATGAAACAACTCTGAATTTATTAATAGCCCCAACAATGCGATCTGATAGAAACTATAACACCAAAAGCCGTACTCAAAGGTACCGGTAGGACACTTGATTTTTTCGTACGTTTGCAACCGTCTAATAAATAGATTTTATCTATGAGGCTAAGACGTGATTGGTGGAAAATTCTGGGAGTAATCCTGATAATCTATAGCCTGATCGCCGGTATGCTGATACCCCTTGGATCTGGTATTGTAAGGGTAGATCCGGTAAGAACTCAAAGTGGCACTTCGGTCCAGATGGCAATTGAGGGATACAATAGTCACTTTACCAAATCAGAAGTCCAGGCCTGGCTCAAACTCGATGAACGTCATTCGTTCAAAGCAAGACAAATTGAGGTGCAGGATGACCGGAATCTCGTAGCCACTTTCGATATTCCCGCTGCCTTTCCGCGTCCGGATTCGATTAATGTACTGAGCCTGGTTTTATACAATGAAACCGATGGACATTCCATCCTGCCGGGTGCGATCTTTGCTACGGGCAACAGCAGACAACCTTCCGGTAGCGAAGGATGGAACGATGCTATATTACAAGTGGATGAGGCAGCTACTTTTCATTTTCCTTTTCGGAATATTTTGCTGGAAACCATTCGTAATACGTTTTTTCATGTCCAGTTATGGATGTCCATGATGGCGATCTTTATCATCTCCATGCTATTCAGCATCCAATATCTTCGTACCCGTTCTATAACGGCTGATCATAAGGCGCAGGCTTTTGCATCGGTAGGTCTTTTATACGGCTTGCTGGGTATTTTTACCGGTATGATCTGGGCCAAAAACAGCTGGGGAGCCTATTGGAGTTTTGATGTGAAGCAGAATATGTCAGCGATTGCTATGCTGATCTATTTTGCATATTTCGTCTTGAGGAGTTCCATTACAGACCAGGATCTTTCCCGTCGTTTTTCGGCGGTTTATAACATTTTTGCTTTTTTGATGCTGATACCTCTCCTCTATATTATTCCCCGGATGACTGCCAGCCTTCATCCCGGCAGTGGAGGTAATCCTGCATTTGGTTCTCAGGATCTGGATAATACGATGCGCATGGTTTTTTATCCGG